>DATFZR010000598.1:0-7083 GCA_035314265.1 Candidatus Acidiferrales bacterium | reverse complement strand
CGCGACTACTCCGATGTAGCGCCGACGCGCGGCGTGTACAAAGGCGAGTCAGAGAGCCAGCTTTCCGTGAGCGTTACGGTGAACGCGGAAGCGTCTCCGGAAGCGCAGCCGCTGCCGCCCGCCACGGTGATCCGTTCCCGGCCCCAGGCGCGCGACCCCGGCTTCGAGGGGCAAACCGCGCAGCAACAGCAGCAGTAGCCGGTCAGGCGGACTTTGCTGATTTGCCCAGGCCTTCGAGTGTCTCCGCCGGAATCTTCAGGGCCGCTGTGGCTATGTTTTCTTCCAGGTGGGCGACGCTCGATGTTCCCGGAATCGGCAGCATCACCGGAGAGCGCCAGAGCAGCCAGGCCAGCGCCAGTTGCGAGGGCGTAATCTTCAGGTCCGCCGCGGCGCGCTGGATCGCGCTGGCCGTGCCGGAGAGTTTTCCGGCGGCCAGGGGGAACCAAGGGATGAAGCCGATGTTCGAGCGCTCGCAGTATTCGAGCGCGTCTTCGGAGCCGCGGTCGGCCAGGCTGTAGCGATTCTGGATGCTGACCACCGGGACGATCTTCCGGGCGTGCTCGATTTGCTTCACGTTCACTTCGGAGAGGCCGATGTGCTTGATCTTGCCCTGCGCCTGCAAATCCTTGAGTGTGCCCAGTTGATCTTCTGCCGGAACCTTGGGGTCTATGCGATGGAGTTGGTACAGGTCAATGCGGTCGAGGCGCAGACGGCGCAGGCTGCCGTCGCAGGCCAGGCGCAGGTGCTCGGGCCGGCCGTTTTCCGTCCATTTATTGGGCCCGGACCTTTCGAAGCCGCCCTTGGTGGCGATCACCAGGCCTGCGGGATACGGGTGCAGAGCTTCTGCGATGATTTCTTCGCTTACGTTCGGGCCGTAGGAGTCGGCGGTATCGATGAAGTTGACGCCGAGTTCGACGGCGCGGCGAAGGACCTTGATCGCTTCCTGGCGATCCGCAGGAGGTCCCCAGATGCCGTTGCCGGTGATGCGCATGGCGCCGAAGCCCAGGCGATGGACGGGGAGGTCGTTGCCGATACGAAAGTCGGCGGAGCCGGCGGCGGCCGATTGTTTAGGAGGCGCGGTGTTCATTTTTCCCTCGTTCTTGCTTGCTCACCCGTTTGGATGCGCGAGTGGCGTGGGCAGGCGCAATCTTTTCGTCGCTTCGCGGAAAACGTCCCGCAAGTCCAGGATGGCTGGAAACCGATGAAGGATGTGGTTCTAGAGAAAGAAATGGTAGCGGTACCGGGAATCGAACCCGGGTTACCAGATTGAGAATCTGGCGTCCTAACCCCTAGACGATACCGCCACAAGGCACTCCCAGTGCGAGTGCCGAATCGGATTCTTATTTTATATCGTTCTACTCGAAAAGCGTCAAGGTAGAGGAGCGGGGGAAGGCCGGCGCCGCAGGCTCACCTCGTTGCCGGGTGGGGAGTGCGGTAGCGCGGACGGACGGTATGGAATTTCATGCGGCAGGGATCGCAGCGGTACGCAGGCATTCCCATGATGCGCTTGAGCGGAAGCAGCATGCCTTCCATCACACGGTCGCTGGAAATCTTGTCCAGGTGCGGATTGCCGCAACGCGGGCAATGGGCGCGGAAGTAAAGGCGAAAGGCCACGCGGTGGGCGCGGAAGCGGGTTTCGCACGTCGGGCAGCGCCAGGGGAGGATGCCCATAAAGCTCAGCGCATACTCGCCCAGATTGCGACGGCGCGACCTGCGACAGTTACGTGCCTTGCAGACAGGACAAACCATGGCGCTTATCCCCAGAATTCCCTTTTTTCAGGCGCCGGCAAACCCAGCGTAGCAGACCGGGCGGCGGGCGCAAGGGTGGAGATGGCGGCTGTTTCGACGAGCAACAGGAGGCGCGTTTAGCGGAAGACTGCGGGGGAAAGGCCCAAGGTCAGAAGGACGCTGACCGTGGCAACGAAACACGGAGCGCACAGCCGAAGTGGCTGTGCCACTGGAAGGAGCGGCACTGGGCCGCTCCGTGTAGAATAGAAGATGGGAGAGGGGATGCCGAGGGCAAAGACCACCAAGCGGGGCTATACCGATACGCACGCCAGTGCCGGAATCAATGCCGCCTTGCCGGCGCTCGAAAGCTGGCCCAACCAGTTTCCCGGTTACGAAATTACCATCCGGTTTCCTGAGTACACCTCGGTGTGTCCCAAGACCGGCCTGCCAGACTATGGGGCCATTACGATTCAGTACACGCCGGACAAGATGTGCCTGGAGCTGAAAGCGCTGAAGCTCTACCTGCTGGCCTACCGGAATCTGGGCATCTTTTACGAGAACGCAGTGAACCGGATGCTGCGCGATATTGTGGCTGCGGTGCGGCCAAAGCGATGCCTGGTGCGCGGCATGTTCACGCCGCGGGGCGGGCTGACGACCTCGGTGGAGGCGCACTGGCCCCGGTAGCCTATACCGCTGGCGTATATGAAGATAGAAGGCGGAGAAACAGGGGCCGAGGGCCCCGCGGGCTGTTTTCGCGAAACGGGCGTGGACAACCTTACAGCCGCCGTGATACTCGAATAAGTTCAGGGGAAATGGACCAAAATTCAGAGGAGGCAGGATGAGCACGCCGTCGAATCCGATTGAGCCGGGAGAGACCTACCGGGTGGAGCCCTCGGGCACGCCGCGGTGGATCTTCCTGGTGCTTGCGGTGCTGGTGGCCGGTATGGGCTACCTGATTTACGCGGAAAACGCGTCGCGGAAAACGCTGGAGGCCGCGGTGACCAGCGCGAACCAGCGCGCGGAGCTGCTGGCGCACAAGATCGAGCAGACCGACTCGCACGTGGCGGACTTGAAAGGCCAGCTCGACGTGACGTCGCAGAAGCTGGGGCTGACCGAGGCGGAACTGGCGCGCGCGCGCGACATCGCGACGGGCGTGAAGAAGCAGCAGGCCATCTCCGACAAGGAAAACGCCGCGAAGCTCGCCGAAGTGCAGCAGCAGAGCGACGCGAAGCTCAGCGCCGTCTCCGCGGACCTGAGCGGAACCAAGACGGACGTGGCGGCCACGAAGAAGGACCTGGCGGACACCAAGAGCAAGCTCGACCGCACCGTGGGCGACCAGGGCGTGATGAGCGGACTGATTGCCCGCAACAAGGAAGAAGTGGACGAGCTGAAGCGCCGCGGCGAGCGCAACATCTTCGATTTCGACATCAGCAAGTCCAAACAGCCGCAGCACGTGGGGCCCATCCTGATCCAGCTCAAGAAGGTGGACCAGAAAAAGTCCAAGTACACCATGGACGTGATCGCCGACGACAAGACCATCGAGAAGAAAGACAAGAACGCGCTGGAACCGGTGCAGTTCTATACGCGCTCCACACACCAGCTCTTCGAGATCGTTGTGTTCGACGTGAATAAGGACAAGATCACGGGGTATTTGAGCACGCCGAAGCAGTAGGGCGTCAGAGTCCACGAAACACTAAGCCATCGCAGTAAGACATCGCGCGAAGCCATCGCACGAAGCCATCGTTGATGGGCCGCCCCCTCCGGGGCGGGGCGCGGCGCGGGAGCCCGGCGTGTCCGGGCAAGCCGCCCGCGCTACGAACCCGGAGGTTGCTTCTTCCGCACATTCACGGGCGGCCGTCCCGCGCCGGCACTTGCCTCCGCATACAATGCAGCTAGTCGCCCAGAGTTGCCCTACCGGGATGGAGTGGAGAAATGACTGCAGTGCGCCGCCTGCCCCTTGTCGTTCTGTCTTTGATCCTGCTGGTTCCCGCGGCACTGTTCGCGCAGGACAAGGATGCTTCGCTCGAAACGCTCCTGCCTGCGGACACGCTGGCCTTTGCTTCGTGGAAGGGCGCGGCGGGCATGACCGCTCGCGAGAAAACGAATGCGCTGCTGCAACTGTGGAACGATCCGGACCTGGCTCCGGCACGCGCGCTGATGGCCAGCGGCATGTTTTCTCAGGATACGAAAGACGTGCCGCCGATGACGAACGAAGAGGTAACGCAACTGGCCGGCAATCCGGCGCTTTTCGCGCTGATCAAACTTCCCCCCGGCGTGAAGGCGCATGAGAAGCCGGCGGCGGCGAAGACGTCCACCAAGACTCCAGGCGAAATGGAGGTCGCGATACTGATCCTCTACGACGGCACGGGGCGTGAAAAGTTGACCGGCCGGCTGCTGCAATGGACGTCGGAAGGCAAGTCCGGGGCCATTACCAAAACCTCCTTCCACGGCATGGACGTGTTTGAGATCAAGAGCGGCACGGATGTCACCTACCGGACGCTGGCCGGCCATTACATCGTCCAGTCGGATTACCGGGAAGTGCTGGAACACTGGGCCACGCGGATGGCGGGCGCGGCGCCGGGACGCGGCACGCTGGTGGAGACCGCGGAATTTCGAGCGGTGCGCGCGCGCACGGGGCCCGACGCGGTGGTGACGATGTTCTTCAACCTTCACCTCTTTTTCGAGCACGTGCGTGGAGACATCAAGGAAGAGCAGGGAAAGCAGGCTTGGGACGCCATGCACTTCGACCGCATACACGGAGTGGTGGGTTCCGTGACGCTCGGCGAGCCGGCCACGCGCGTGGAAGTTTCCGTGCTCGGCGACCTGGAACCCGGAGGCTTCTTCGATGTGATCGGCGCGAGCGGTCCTGACTTCCCCACCCTGCGGATCACCCCCGCGACCGTCTTTTCCTACAGCGCCACGCGGCTGGACCTCTCCGCGTTGTACCGCGTGGTGCGCTCGATTTTCGAATCGCTGGTGCCCGCCGGGCAGGGCGTGATGTTCAACAACCTCGACGCGATCATCACGGCGCAGTTCGGCATGAGTATGACGGAGATGCTGAAGCTGCTGAGCGGCGACTTTACCTTCATCAAACAGGAGCCGGCTGGCGATCTCTCCGAGGGCATTTTCGTGCTGGGAGTGGAGAAGCCGGCCGACGTGCGCCACGTCCTCGAGTTGCTGCTCACGTCCAACATCACGAACGAGGAAACCATCGGTGACGTTACGCTGCTTTCCGTGATGTCTCCCGTGGCCGACCCGGCGCCGCAAAAGCCGGGGGAACCGAAGCCGCGCGGGCGCTTCTACTATGTGGCCATGGGGCCGAAGATGCTGGTAGTGGCGCATCGCAAATCCGATGCCCGGTCGTTTCTCACGCGCGTTCGTGAAACCGAGGGAACCAGCAGCCTGGGCTCCGATCCCAAGTTCCAGGCCGTGCGCGCCCGGCTGCCCAAGAACCTGTCTGCGGTCTCCTACTCTGACCTGAGCCGCGTGGACTGGAAAGACGTGGTGGACAAAGTAGCGGCGCTGCAGAAAACGCCGATGGATCCCCAGAAAATCGAGCTGATCAAAAACATGTTCCCAGCCGCGGCCTTCACCCGGCACCTGCATTCTTTCGTTACCGGGATGTGGAAGGACCGCACCGGGATTTTCTACGACGGATACATCGAGTAGCACGGGCTTGCAGCCTGCACCGCAGTACTTGGTGAAGTTCCTCGCTGGCCGGCGCGGCGGTTCTCTGTTGTTTCTTTGCGCGCTGCTCCCCTTCCTGGCGATGCGCGGGCAGAAGCCTCCTGCCCCGCCGCCACCTCAATCTGGCCAACAGTCCGGGCAACTGCCTGCGCAACAGCCTCCGCCCGGGGCTCAGCCGCCCTTCCGCGTGGCTGCCCGCGTGGAACGCGTGAACGTAGACGCGGCGGTGACCGATGCGCGCGGCCAGTTCGTCACAGGGCTGAAGCGCGAGCACTTCCACGTGTTCGATAACGGCGCGGAGCAGCCCATCGCCGATTTCTCCCCGATTGAAGCGCCGGCCCGCATCCTGCTGGTAGTAGAGGCCAGCCCGGCGGTGTACCTGCTCTCCGACGAGCACCGGACGGCCGCCTTTCAACTGCTCGACGGGCTGGCCCCGGGCGACTTCGTGGCCTTCGGCGTCTACGACGACAGCTTCCGTCCCATTGTCGGCTTCACCCAAAACAAAGGAGTGGTGGGGCAATCGCTGGCGCAGATGCAGTTCGGACTGGGGTTTGCGCGGCTCAACCTCTTCGGTAGCCTGTCAAGCGCCATTGCCGATGTGCTGGCCACGCCCGTGCCGGACGCCGGCGCGGGAGGCAAAACGGCGATTGTGCTGCTGTCTACCGGGCTATCGGACCTGCAGACCGAGGCGGTGCGGCAGCGTCTATCGGGGCAACTGCAGGTTTCGGGAATCGCCGTATACACGATTGCGCTGGGCGGAAATTTGCGCTCGCCGCGCGGGAAAACCGCCGGAGCGGAAGCGGCCACGGAGGCGTTTGCGCAGGCCGATCGCGACCTGCGCGCTATTGCGGAATCGAGCGGCGGCCTGCCGTTTTTTCCCAAGACGGGCAAAGACCTGGCGGGGGCGTATGCGGAAGTGGCGCGGACGCTGCGTCATCTATATAGCGTTGCGTTTGTGCCCCCGGCGCACGACGGGAAGGTGCACGTGTTGCGCGTTGAGGTGCGGGAGAGGGAGGGGCTGCGGATCCTTGCCCGGCCGGCGTATCTGGCGCCGTCGGAGTAGCGGCGGAGCAGCGCCGGGCTGCCGGCGCGAAGAAATCAGTCGAACTCCTTCAGCTTTTTCACCATGTCGCTCAGGCGCGCGTCCACCAGGGCAAAGACGGTTCCCTCTTCGAACTTCCCTTCCGCGTCGCGGCCGCCGGCGCGAATCCCGGTGAGGATTTCGATGCCCTGCTCGATGCGGCGGATGGGGTAGATATGGAATTGGCCGGCGGCCACGGCCTCGATGAGGTCTTCCCGCAGCATCAGGTCTTCCACGTTCTCCTGCGGCATGATGACGCCCTGCTGGCCGGTGAAGCCCTTGATGCGGCAGGTATCGAAGAAACCCTCGATCTTTTCGTTGATGCCGCCAATACACTGAATATCGCCCTGCTGGTTTACGGAGCCGGTCACGGCCACGTCCTGCCGCAACCGCACGCCGGAAAGCGCTGAAAGCAGCACGTAGATTTCGGTGGAACTGGCGCTGTCGCCATCCACGCCGCTGTAGGACTGCTCGAAGCACAGGCTGGCGGAGAACGAGAGCGGCTTATCCTGCGCAAAAACGCTGCGCAGATAGCCGGAAATGATCTGGATACCCTTGTCGTGCAGGTGGCCGCTCATGCCGGCTTC
>DATFZR010000597.1:0-8162 GCA_035314265.1 Candidatus Acidiferrales bacterium | reverse complement strand
CCGCCCGCCTTCTCCAGCGCCGCCAGCAGATACGCGCGCTCTTCCGCTGCCATCAATTCCTCCAGGTTCAGGCCTTCCGGTGGAATCGCCGCCGCGCGGTGCTCCCCCGCCCCGGAGGCATGTTCCGTCGAATACGTTTTGACCTTATCGGGCAGCACTTCTACGGAAATCACCTTGCCGGTTTCGAGCGCCACGGCGCGCTCCAGCGTGTTCTCCAGTTCCCTCACGTTGCCCGGCCAATCGTAGGCCTCCAGCCGCCGCAGAGCCTCGGGCGCAATGCCTTCGATCTGCTTGTCCATGGATTTGAGGAAGCGCTCCAGGAAGTGCCGCGCCAGCATCGGAATATCCTCGCGGCGTTCCCGCAGCGAGGGCAGGCGAATGGGGATGACGCTCAGGCGGTAGTAGAGGTCCTCGCGGAAGCGCCCCTCGGCAATTTCCTTCTCAAATTCCTTGTTCGTGGCCGCGATTACGCGCACGTCCACGTCGTTCTCCTCCGTGCTGCCGATCGGCCGTACCTTGCCTTCTTGCAGCACGCGATAGAGCTTCACTTGCATGGTCAGCGTCATGTTGCCGATCTCGTCCATAAACAGGGTCCCGCCGTGGGCGGCCTGGAACAGGCCGTCGCGGTTTTCGTTAGCTCCGGTAAACGCGCCCTTGCGGTAGCCGAACAGCTCCGATTCGAGCAGCGACTCCGGAAACGCCCCGCAATTGATCGTGATGAACGGCTCGGAAGAACGCGCGCTGTTTTCGTGGATCGCCCGCGCCACCAGCTCTTTCCCCGTGCCGCTCTCCCCGGTGATCAGCACCCGGCTGGATTGCGGCGCGATGGTCTGGATCAGCTCAAAAATCTTGCGCATCCCCGGGCTCTGGCCCACGATGTTGTCCAACCCGGTCAGCTTGCGCAGCTCGCGCTTCAGGTAACCCGCTTCCTTGCGCAATTTCAGGTGGTCGGAGCATTGCCGCACGGCATGCCGCAATTCCTCCGTCAGCTTGTCGCCCTTGATCACGTAGCGGTCCGCGCCCGCGTTTACGGCGTCAATCGCCGTCTCCAGCGTGGGCACACCGGTGATCAAAATCACAAACGTGGAAGGCGAGACCTCCTTCGCGTACCGCAGCACATCCACGCCGCTTCCGCCGGGCATGCGAACGTCGGTGATGATCAGGTCGAAGATCTGCGACTCGATGCGGCGCCGCGCGGCCTCCGGCGAGTTGGCCACCTCCACGCGGTGCCCTTCCTTGCGGAAGGTGATCTCGAGGAGTTCGCAGATTGCCTTCTGGTCGTCGACGATGAGCATGTGGGCCATAAATCGATCGCGCGCCTAAGCGCCGCGCCGCCCCATCGCAGCCGGCGTCTTGTCCATATTCCCGGCCGGAGCCAGCGGCGGAGGAACGGGCGCGCGCGGCAACTCCACCACAAACTCCGCGCCCTGATGCCGCTTCGAAAACACGTTTACCGATCCCCCGTGCGCCTTCACGATCTCATACACGATCGCCAGGCCCAGCCCCGTGCCGCCGGGGAACGTGGTGTGGTACGGCTCGAAAATCTTTTGCGCGTCCCCTTCCGTCATGCCGACGCCGGTATCCCGAAAGGTGATGCACACGCGGTTTGCGCGCATCTTCATTCCTACGGTCAGCGTGCCTCCGTCCGGCATGGCGCGCAGGGCGTTTTCGCCCAGGTTCCAAAAGACCTGACGCAACCGGTCGCTGTCCGCACGCATGCGGATGCGCCCGCCTTCGTACGCCCGCGCAATGCGGTGCCTGGCCGTGTAGCCCGCGTGGCGCTCGAGCAGCAGCAGGGTCTCCTCCAGTATCTCCGTGGGATCCGATTCCGTGAAGGTGTAGGTCTTTTCGCCCGAAAAGCTCAAAACGTCGGCGATGATCTGGTTCAGCCGCGCGGACTCCTGGCTGACGATGCGCACCAGTTTCTTCTCGTCGTCTCCCATGGGCACCATGCGGGCCAGTTCGTTCACCGCGCCGGCCATGGCCGTAAGCGGCTGGCGGATTTCGTGCGCGATCGCCGCGGAGAGGCGGCCGAGCGCCGCCATGCGGTCGCGCACGGCAATTTCCTGCTCCAGCCGCCGCAATTCGGTCAGGTCCTGAAAGTTGTACACGTAGCCGACAATCGCGTCCTGGCCCATCCGCGGCGTGCGCACCGGCGATACGGATAACCCCAGATACCGCTCGCGCCCATCCGTGGTGCGGAAGACGACTTCCTTCCGGCCTTCAAATCGCGTGCGTGCGCGCCCAGCGCCGCGCAGCGCGCTATCGCTCTCTGAAGCGGATGGCGCGGCGTCGTCTGCCGGGCCGGCCGCGACATCGAACGGAAAGTCGGGAAAAACGTCGCGCAGCATCCGCCCGCACACCACCGCGAACGCGCACCCCGTGATCTCTTCCCCCGCCCGGTTCAACAGCAGGATTCTTCCCGTCTCGTCGGTGGTCAGCAGCCCGCCGCGCATGGACTCGATGATGTCCTCATTGAACGCGCGCAGGTCCAGCAGTTCTTCGCGCTGTGCCCGCAACTCCGCGCCGCGGTGGCGCAGCGTCTGCATCAGCAGGCTCGAAAGATACGCGACAGCCAGAAAGTAGAAGAGGTTGCTGCCCAGCCAGGAGAGCAGCGCGGGCCCCGAGAGCATGGCGATCGCCGTGCGCGGCAGCTTGTCGAAATAGGTGAGCTCCACGAGCCCGCCCAAGAGCACAAAACTCATCCCGGCCACAAGAAAGGAGCCCGCACGCGTGAACAGCATGCTGGCCACGAGGATCAGCAGCAGGTACAGCGTGATGAAGTAGCTTTCGTGCCCGCCGGTGGCGAACACCACGCCCGTAACCATCAGCAGATCGCACAGGATCTGGATGGGCGCCACCCACCGGGGCACCCGCCGCGCGCGCTCGCGCGGAGCCGATAGCCAGCGGATCAGCAACCCGAAGAAGAACGCCAGCGCGTACCACATCAGCACCACGGGAGCGATAAAAATGGCCGGAGCGGTCGCGCCGATATAGTTCTTCAGCACCAGCACGACGGCCAACAGGAGGGTGATTACCAGGAAGCGGACCCGGGAGAGCCACACCAGCCAGTCGCGCAGTTCTTCTCCGGCCGGGTCTCCGATGCCGGAGCGCAGCCTGCCGGTCAGCGACTCTTCCGCAGCCTGCATGGCCGCGTTGCCGGGCGCGGTGCTGCGCACATCGGCGGGAGTCGAAGGGCTTTCGGGCTCAGCCTCTTCCCTGCCTTCGAAATTCACGTGTCTCTCGGTGTTCCTGTCCGGCCAGGCGTTCCTATCCGGAAAGTTTGGCGATCATGGAGAACAGCGGCATGTACATGGAAATAACCACGCCGCCGACCACGCCGCCAAGGAAGACGATCATCAAGGGTTCGAGCGCGGTCAGCAGGTCCTTCACGGCCGCGTCCACTTCGTCCTCATAGAAATCCGCAATCTTCGAAAGCATGGCGTCCATGGCGCCCGTTTGCTCGCCCACGCCGATCATCTGCGTCACCATGCTGGGAAACACATCGGTCTCTTTGAGCGGGTCCACCAGCGTGCGGCCCGCTTCCACAGCCTTCCGCGTTTTCAGGATGGCCTGCTCGATCACCGCATTGCCGGAAGTGCGCGCCGTGATGTCCAGCCCCTCCAGAATGGGTACGCCGCTCGAGATGAGCGTGCCCAGCGTGCGCGTGAATCGCGCCACGCCGATCTTCCGCAGCAGGATGCCGAGCAGCGGCAGCTTCAGCAGCACGGAGTCGAGAAAGTACTTCCCCGCCGGCGTCTGGTACCACTGCCGCAGCACCACAACTGTCCCCCCAAACCCGAGCAGGATGATCAGCCCGTAAATGCTCCCGATGAAGTTGCTCAGCCCGATCACGATCTTGGTGGGCAGCGGCAACTCCGCGCCCAGGCCGGCAAACAGCGTGGCGAAAATCGGCACAACCTTCCAGAGCAGCAGCACGATCACGGCGCCGGCGATACCGATAACGGCCACCGGGTAGATCAGCGCCGACTGCACCGCGCGCTTCAGTTTCACGTTTTTTTCGATGTAGGCGGAAAGCCGCTGCAAAATGGTGTCCAGAATACCGCCCGTCTCCCCCGCTTCCACCATGTTCACGTACAGCGGATCGAACACCTTGCTGTGTGTCCGCATCGCCGCGGAGAGCGTTGACCCGCTTTCCACCGCCGAGCGCACGTTCGTCAGGATCTTCTCGAACATCTTGTTTTCCTGCTGCCCCGCCAGGATTTCCAGGCACTGCACCAGCGGAAGGCCGGCGTCGATCATCACGGAAAACTGCCGCGTAAAGATGGCGAGTTCCTTCGTCGTCACGCCGCCGCCAAACGTCGGCATCGCGAACTCGCGGCCCTTCTCCGACATCTTGTTGATCGTGATGTTCTCGCGGCGCAGCAGGGCCTGGAGTTCGTTTTTGTTCGCGGCCTGCCGCTCTCCGGTGATCGTCGCTCCCGCGCGGTTTACCCCGCGGTACGCATACACTGGCATCAGCGTCCCTCCTCTGCCGGGCCGGAAGGCAGCCCGCTTCTCCGGTCAGCGCCTCAGCGGCGCACCGGCGTCGTCCCCATCCGCGGCGTCGTGGTTACGCCCCGGTTGATCATATCCTGCAACTCGTCCGGGCTCGACGAGCGCGCAAGCGCTGTTTCCAGAGTGACAAGCTTGTTCATGTACGCCGCGGCCAGCCCCTGGTTGAACGTCTGCATGCCCGTCTGCCCCGCACCGCTCTGCATCGCGGAATAAATCTGGTGCACCTTGTCTTCGCGCACCAGGTTCCGCACCGCGGCGTTCGGGATCAGGATCTCCATCACCATCAGCCGCCCGCGCCCGTCCGCACGCGGCACCAGCGTCTGGCAAAGCACCCCTTCCAGCACCATGGAAAGCTGCGCCCGCACCTGCGGCTGCTGGTGCGCCGGGAACACGTCAATGATTCGGTTGATCGTGGAGATCGCCGAATTCGTGTGCAGCGTCGCAAACGTCAGGTGGCCCGTTTCCGCGATCCGCAGCGCGCTCTCGATCGTCTCCAGGTCGCGCATTTCGCCGATCAGCACCACGTCGGGGTCTTCGCGCAGCGCCGCCCGCAGCGAATTCGTAAACGAGTGCGTGTCCGAATGCACCTCGCGCTGGTTCACCAGGCACCGCTTATGCGAGTGCAGGAATTCGATGGGGTCCTCAATCGTCAGGATGTGCTCTTCGCGCTCCCCGTTGATCTTGTCCAGCATCGCCGCGAGCGTCGTGGATTTCCCCGAGCCCGTCGGTCCCGTCACCAGCACCAACCCGCGCGGCTTGTCGCACAGGCCCTTCACCACCGCCGGCAGTCCCAACTGGTCGAACGACCGGATTTCCCACGGAATCGTCCGGAACACCGCCCCAATCGCCCCGCGCTGGTGGAACACGTTCGCCCGGAAGCGCGCCAGGTTCTTGATACCGAACGAGAAGTCCAGCTCCAGGTTTTCTTCCAGCCGGTGTTTCTGCGCGTCCGTCAGCACGCTGTAGGCCAGGCCCTTCGTGTCTGCGGCGGAAAGCGGCGGCATATCCAGCGGGCGCAGCTTGCCGTGCACGCGGATGCGAGGAGCGGAATTCGTCGAGATGTGGAGGTCGCTCCCTCCCATCTCAATCATCTTCTTCAGCAGGTCGCTGAGCGTCACCGACGCCATGGAACCCCCAATCTCACCCGTTCAATTCGCAGGGGCGCTGCTTGCTGCGCCCTCCCATGTTTGCCCGGCCCACGGCACCCCGTGCCGTCTACCCTACAGAACCGTTTCCCGCAGAACCTCTTCCAGCGTGGTCTGTCCCAGGGCTGTCTTCAGCAGTCCGCTGCGGCGCAGCGTGATCATGCCGTTTTCGATGGACTTCTTTTTCAGCTCCATTGCCGAAGCGCCCACGAGGATCAATTCCTTCAGGTCGTCCGTGATCTCCATCACTTCATACAGGCCCACGCGCCCCTTATATCCCGTGTTGTTGCACACGCTGCAACCCTTGCCGTGCGAAATCTGCGTGGTCTTGGCTTCCTCCGAGGTGTAGCCCGCGTCCAGCAAGGTTTGCTCCGGCAGCGCCAGCACCTCCTTGCAGTTGGCGCAAATGCGCCGCACCAGCCGCTGCGCGCAGATCAGGTTCACCGATGTAGCCACAAGAAAGGGCTCGATCCCCATGTTCATCAACCGGCTGATGGTGGACGGGGCGTCGTTCGTGTGCAGCGTCGAGAGCACCAAGTGGCCGGTGAGCGCGGCTTTCACCGCGATTTCCGCCGTCTCGAAGTCTCGAATCTCTCCCACCAGGATGATGTTCGGGTCCTGCCGCAGGAAGGCGCGCAGCGCCGCGGCGAAGTTCAGCCCGATCTGCTCCTTCATCTGCACCTGGTTGATCCCGGCCAGCTGGAATTCCACCGGGTCCTCGGCCGTCATGATGTTCGTTTCCGGCGTGTTCAGCCGCGACACCGAAGAATAGAGCGTGTTCGTTTTCCCTGACCCCGTCGGCCCGGTCACCAGCACCATCCCGTACGGCCTCAGAATGTTGCGTTCGAACTTGGTCAGCGACTCCTGCTCGAACCCCAGCTTGGTCATGTCCAGCCGCAGGTTTTCCTTGTCCAGCAGCCGCAGCACGATCTTCTCGCCGTACAGCGTGGGCACCGTCGACACGCGGAAGTCCAGCTCCTTCTTCTTCCCGTCCCTGCTGAACTTGATCATGATGCGGCCGTCTTGCGGCAGCCGCTTTTCGCTGATGTCCAGCTTGGCCATGATCTTCAGACGGCTGGTCAGCGCGTCTTTCAATTTCATCGGCGGGTTCATCACCGGCTGGAGGATTCCGTCCACCCGGAACCTCACGCGGTATTCCTTCTCATACGGCTCGAGGTGGATGTCGCTCGCGCCCTTGCGCAGCGAATCGGTAAGAATCAGGTTGGCCAGCTTGATGATGGGAGCTTCCTCCGCCGCTTTTTCCAGCGACGCGAGGTCCATCTGCTCTTCTTCCCCGGCCAGCTCGAGGTCCGCTTCTTCCCCGGCCAGGTCCTTCATCACCTTGTCGAGTTCCTGGACGCTTGCGTTCTCGCCATAGAACTTGGTGATGGCCTCGGCAATCGCCGATTCCGACGCCACTACCGGCTCCACGTTGAAGCCGGTCATGAACTTGATGTCGTCCATGGCGAAGACGTTTGTCGGGTCCGTCATCGCGATGGTCAGCGTGGAGCCCACGCGGGAAAGCGGCACGATCTGGTACCGGATCGCGGTTTCCTGCGGGATGAGCTTCACTACCGTGGGGTCCACTTCGTAATACTTCAGGTTAATCGAGGGTACGCCGTACTGGCGCGAGAGCACCGCCGTCACTTCATCGTCCGTGACCAGCCCCATTTTCACCAGGGCCGTGCCCAGGCGCCCGCCATGACCCTTCTGAAACTCCAGCGCCTGTTTGAGCTGGTCTTGCGATATTAGTTTTTCCTTGACCAGCAATTCGCCCAAACGGGCAGACATTCGCAGGCTCCTAATTTGCGCAGGCCATTCCCTCGCGCTCTGTCCCGCTCAGTTGCATTGCGCAGGCAGCACGGAAAATGCGCGCCGTCCCAAGTTTTGCGAACATCGTAGTGAATGGAGCGACACCCTGTCAAGGCAAGCGCTGTGGAGCGTATCCAAGTGGAACAGGCTTTCGTGACGCCGGAGGCGCGGCGAAAGCCTGTACGGAAGGCCAGCCACCCCCGGATGCCGGTGCACTCGCCCTAAGAAGGACTGGCGCTCAGCGGGAGGGTGGCGCCGTGGCGACTGGGTGGCTGCCAGTATCTCGGGCGACCACAGTGCGTAAGGCTGGGCGCCCGGCTCGCGGCTCGCTCCCTTGGCGGGATGGTTCAGATCCTCGGCCGCCGCGTTGTAGCGCACCAGCAGGAGCCGCCGGTCGCGCATGCAATCAATCAGCGCCCCGCCAGAAAGAACTCGTTCACCTTGCGCCGTCTACTTCACTTTGTGCTGGTCAAACCACCCCGCAATGTAGAGCTCTCGCGCGATGTGATGGCTGGGCCTGCGCCGTATCCCGTGCGGCTCCTCCGGCACCCTCACCAGCACCGCCTCCACGTTCTGCAACTTCAGCGCCACATAAAACTGCTCCGTCTCCGATAACGGCGTCCGCCAGTCCGCCTCGCCCGTCATCAGCAGCGTCGGCGTCTTCACCTTCCCCACCAGATTCGTCAG
>DATFZR010000596.1:0-3563 GCA_035314265.1 Candidatus Acidiferrales bacterium | reverse complement strand
TGATCATCGATTGGAAACGCCAGCCGACCACTTTCCGGAAAACGGAGCAGGAAAAAGCCAAAGTGCAGCCCGCGCTGATGTACGGCCGCATGGTGGGCGGCAGCTCGGTGCACTTTACGGGGAATTACTGGCGCTTCCACGAAATTGACTTCATCGAACGCAGCAAACGGGGCCCGGTGGCGGGCGCCGACCTGGCGGACTGGCCGATCACCTACGCTGACCTCGAGCCGTACTACACAAAGGTGGAGTGGGAAGTGGGCGTATCGGGCCAGGCGGGCGCGAGTCCGTTCGATCCCCCGCGCTCGAAGCCCTATCCGATGCCTCCGCTCCCGATCAAATCCAGCGGAGCGCTGCTGGAGCGCGCCGCGCTCAAACTGGGATTGCACCCGTATCCCGCGCCCATCGCCATTCTTTCGCAGAATTACCGCAACCGCGCGGGCTGCGTGCACTGCGGTTACTGCGAGGGATTCGGATGCGAGATGGGCGCCAAATCCAGTTCGCTGGCGAGCGTGATCCCCGAGGCGGAGCGCACGGGGCGCTGCGAGATCCGGCCGGAGAGCTACGTGCACGAGATTCGCACGGACGCGGCGGGCCGCGCGACCGGCGTGGCCTACTTCGACGCGAAGAAGCGCGAGATTTTCCAGAAGGCCAGGGCCGTGGTCGTCTCCGCCAACGGCGCGGAAACGCCGCGGCTCTTGCTTCTGTCGAAATCCGCACAATTTCCGCAGGGGCTGGCCAACTCGAGCGGCATGGTGGGGCGCCACCTGATGTTCAACGGCGCCGCGGCGGCCAACGCGCAGTTCGAGCATCCGCTGAACGAATACAAGAGCCAGGTGGTGACCCGCGTGGTCCACGATTTTTACGAACTGGATCCCAAGCTGGGTTTCTGCGGCGGCGGCGGGCTGGACATGCGCTTCGACCAGATGCCCATCAGCTTCGCGCTGGATTTGCCGCCGGACGTGCCGCGCTGGGGCGCCGAGTTCAAAGCGCACCTCCAGCAGAATTTCACGCGCACGGCCTACGTGTTCTGTCACAGCACGTCGATGCCCGTGCCAACCAACAGCATCAGCCTGGACCCGGACGTGAAGGATGAATGGGGGCTTCCCGCGCTCCGAGTCACCTATAGGGACCATCCCGACGACCTCAAGACCTGCCGGTACCTGCTCGATCGCGCCATGGAGTTGCTGGACGTGATGCCCACGCGCCGCAAGTGGAACGGCGGCGTGCAGGAGCAGCAGTTCGGCGTGCACCTGCTGGGCACCTGCCGGATGGGCAATGATCCGAAGACTTCCGTGATCAATTCGGACCACCGTACGCACGACGTGCCGAATCTTTTTCTGTGCGACGGGAGCAGCCTGGTGACCTCGGGCCGCGGGCAGCCCACCATGACGATTCAGGCGCTGGCGTTTCGCGCCGCAGACCGCATCGCGCGGCTGGCGAAGCGCGGCGAACTCGGCACCACCGCGCGTCCTACTTGAAACAGGGCTGGGTAAAACCGACGCCAGCGGCGGGCTGCGTGTAGAATCGCTCCATGTTTGGGGCGCCTTCCCCTTTTTCCACCACCACGGATCGAAGCGTCACTCGCGCGCTGGTGATGACCGGCATGCATTTTGCCGGGGCAATCGTCCATGGTGCGGCGCACGAGCATTACGAAATTCCCATGGAGCCGTGGATGAAGGTTTACATCGTGGTGGTGATTACCATCGCCCCGGTGGTGGCCGGGGTTCTGCTGTGGCGAGGCCGGCTGCGGCTGGGCGCGTGGCTGCTGCTCGTTTCGATGGCGGGCTCGCTGCTGTTTGGGCTGGCGTTCCACTTCCTGTTGCTGGGGCCGGATCATGTGTCCAGCGTGAACATGCAGGGGTGGGGCGTGACGTTTCAGGCCACGGCGTTTTTGCTGGCGGTTACAGAGGCGCTGGGGATGGTGGCCGCGGTGCGCGTGCTGCGGGCGATGGCCTAGGCGCCGAAACGGCGGGTCCGCGGTGTGTGTGCGCATAGGAGCGCAGCAAACGGATAGATTTCGAAACACCGAAGGACTAGGATTAGATTGAGGTCTACCCGTGCTCGTTAAAGTTGAGGTCTACAACGACGGCGAATTCTGGTGCGCTCGCGGAATTCGGGAGGACATCTTCACCCAGGGCGGCACGGTGGACGAATTGTTCCGGAACATACAGGAAGCTGTGGCACTCCACTTCGAAAACGGCGAAACGCCTCAGGACATCGACATCCTAATCGTCTCCGAGCTGAAACTGACACATGCCCCGGCTTCCTCAAGTTAGCGGCCGCGACCTCGTACGGCTGCTCCATTCTCTCGGCTATCAGACTCTCCGACAACGAGGCAGCCACATCCGATTGAGGAAAATGACCACTCTTGGGGAACATAACGTTACGGTTCCCGATCACAGCGTAGTCGCCAAGGGAACTCTAAACGACATCCTCGCGAGAGTGAGCCTGTGGAATAACATCCCCAAGGAAGAACTTCTTGAACGGCTTTGATTGCGGCCCACAGCCGGCTTCTTCCTTCGTCAGGACGAGTGGAAGCCGGCGGTACGAAATTAGAACCACTCGCGGGCAGGGCCTTCGAGGAACGCGCGGAGTTTGCGCGAGCGCGACGGATGGCGCAGCTTGCGCAGCGCCTTGGCTTCGATCTGGCGGATGCGCTCGCGCGTGACGGCGAACGACTGGCCGACTTCTTCGAGCGTGTGCTCGCTGCCGTCGTCGAGTACGAAACGCATCTTGATGACCTTCTCTTCGCGCGGCGTCAGCGTTTTCAGCACCGAACCCGTCTGCTCCTTCAGGTTCAGGTTGATCACGGCCTCGGACGGAGAAATCACGGCCTTGTCTTCGATAAAGTCGCCCAGATGCGAATCTTCTTCCTCGCCGATGGGGGTTTCGAGTGAAATCGGCTCCTGCGCGATCTTCAGAATCTTGCGCACCTTGGCGACGGGAATGTCCATGCGCTTGGCGATTTCTTCCGAAGCGGGTTCGCGGCCCAGCTCCTGCACGAGCTGGCGGCTGGTGCGGATCAGCTTGTTGATGGTCTCGATCATGTGCACGGGGATGCGGATGGTGCGGGCCTGGTCTGCGATGGCGCGGGTGATGGCCTGGCGGATCCACCAGGTCGCGTACGTGGAGAATTTATAGCCGCGGCGCCATTCGAACTTGTCCACGGCCTTCATCAGGCCGATGTTGCCTTCCTGGATGAGGTCGAGGAACTGGAGGCCGCGGTTCGTGTATTTCTTGGCGATGGAGACGACCAGGCGCAGGTTGGCCTCGATCAGCTCTTTCTTGGCCTGCTCGGCTTCCGCTTCGCCGCGGTGGATGATCTGCAGCGCGCGCTTCAGCTCCATCAGGCCGACTTCGCTGTCGCTGGCGATGTCGCGCAGCTCGGAGCGGCGCGTGCGCAGTTCCTTGCGCGCGTCGGCGGCGGTGTCGCCCTTGGAAGCTTCGGCGCGGCGTTCGAGCTTAGTAGCTTCGCGCTCGAGGAGCTGGAGGCGCTCGACGGTGAGGCGCAGGCGATCGATCAGGCGCTTCTTTTCAAACGGGTTGTATTCGATCGAGCGGAC
>DATFZR010000595.1:0-10277 GCA_035314265.1 Candidatus Acidiferrales bacterium | reverse complement strand
GGCGTGCACGCAGCGCGCACCACCGCCGAAGTCTTCGACCGCGTAGAATCCTTCTTCACCGCCCCCGCCGCCGCCTAGCAAACTCCTTCCTCCGGTTTTTGTAGCGCAGGGCCGTAGTCGCCCTGCGGCTTTTGACTTTCCTCATCCCACATCCCGCAAATCGAACCCGGCACTACCCCCGCATCTTCCCCACCGCAGGAAGCCGGGTAAGCCCCAAATCCCTCCCCCTCTTCAGCTTCGTCAAATAAATAATCTGCCCCGTATGATGCGAAAAATGCTGCACCACCTGCGCCAGCGCCCCGTATCCCGTAACGCGGAATCCCTGAATCACATAGTCGCGAGCCAGCGCTCCAGGCGAGAGCCGCCGCACAACCCCAGAAGCCTCTGCCACAGTGGCATCCAATCGCTCGACCACTGCACGCCGCGAAATAGGTCCGCGCTCCGAGAATTCCCGCTCGCGCACGCGCACATCCTTCGCCCCGCCGAGGCCGGAAATGATCCATTGCCGCATATTCCCGCAGAGATGCAGGCACAGATTCCCCGCGCTGTTGGAAGCGGCGTTGGGCCGCCACCAGATTTGCTCGACGGTGAGAAGGTCCAGGCAGTCTTTGATCTTCCCGAGGTCCTTCGCCAGAGAGGCCTGGGCTCCGTCAAGAATCAGTTTTGTAATGCTGTGGCCGTTCGGTTTCATGACGGTATTTTGGAACGAAGAGAGCGTCCGGCGAAAGGCCTGAATCGCTGTTCAGGGCGCACCGGGCAACGGAGGAACCGGTCGAGTAGCCCGCGCTACTTCCGCAACCGCTGGAGCAGGGAACGAAGCCGCGAGCGCGACTCCAGGTCCATGTCCACGATTTCAAAAGCCACGTGCTCGGAGCGCGAGTCCCTCACCACCACGCGGCAGGGAATGCTTCGCATACCGGCCTTGATCCGCAGGCTGGCCGGCGTTCCAAGCGGAATGCGCTGCGCGCAGGAAGCGAGTCCGCCACCCAGGCTGATCTCCCGCAACCCAAGATCAAACTCGCCGTCAGCCGTAGTCAGCGAGGCCTTCAACTCCCGGGCCAGCCGGAAGCGAGCGTAGTAGCGCTGGCGAACGCCCGGTGCATCGGCCGTGCGGTCGAGCGGTATCGGCTCCAGGTTAGCCGGCTTGATCCCCGTGCCGGCCAGCGCGGCTTTGGCGGCTTCGGGGTCAATCTTCCGCAGCGATTGCGCCGCCACCACGCGGAACTCCAGCGCCGTGTAGGTGCCCTGATATTCCTCCGACTCCACCAGCTTGCGAAGCAACGGAACAGCATCTCCGGCCCGCAGGCGTCCCAGCGCCTCGATCGCCTTCATGCGCAGAAACAAGGCGCCGAACCTCGAGAGCTCGCCGCCGGCGATGCTCAGCAGCAGGGGAACGGGCGTCACATCGTCGCTCATTCCGATTTCATCCACAGCGAGCGGCATCACCAGCGGATCCAGCACATCCAGCAGCAGCGCCAGAAGACGTCCGCGGTCGGGCGAGCCCGCCGCGGCCGCCTGCCGCACCACCGCGTCGTGATACACCGGGCTCCATTCCGGAAGGCGCTCGAGCAGGTCTTCCGCCAGCGCCACCGGGTCCAGCCGGCTCAGCAGGCTCACCGTGTTCACCGCGCCGGCCGGCGGGCGCGTGCGAAACACTTCCTGCAGCGCGCGTGCGGCCGCGGGCCCCAGTTCCTGCGCCAGAGAGACCAGCCGGTCGCGCTCGCGCCGCCGCGAGCACCGGCTGATGCGGCCCGCCACGTGTTCCGCGGTCGTCATGGGCAGCCGGCGCAGCACTTCCATCAGCTCGCCGGGAACATCGGGCATGCGCAGCGCTTCTTCCAGAAAATCCGGAATGCGGTTCTCCAGCCCGATCCGCGCCTGCAAACTTCCCGCCAGCGTTGAGTGGCTCTTTTCGATGGCCTCCAGCGCCCGCAGCAATTCCAGCACGGCCGCGTAGCGCCGTCGCGTGGCGGCCTCCTGCCCGAGCAGCACAAAGGATGCGCAGATCATCTTCTGTAATTCAGGATGGCTCTCGCGGACGATCTGCTCCGCCACCTGGCGGATCGCCAGCGGCAGCACCCGCCCCTCCGGTCGCGGATAGCACGCCGACAGGTCTTTCAGTCCCAGGGCCACGCGCTTGCGCGCCTCCCGGGATTCGTTGTGGATGCAGGAGACGTACTTCAGCAACACCTGCTCGAGCTTTTCGGCATCGCCGCGCTCGGCGAGCTGATCCGCATACTGGCGCACCTGCCGTGAAGGGATTTGCCATGCTTCGTCGGAGAGGAGCACGCTGAGCTTGTTCGCCTCCGGCATCTTCGACCAGAACTCCTGTTCCAGCACGTCTGCCGGCCGCTGCAGCTCAAATCCGGAAAGCTTCAGCTTTTCCTCATACGAGCCGAGTGTTTCGCGCAGCGTTTCGATCTCCTTGTTCATGCGGTTCAGCACGTTGGTCACCGCGTCCACCTGGGTACTCCCGCTCTGGTAGCGCTCCATGGCCAGCCGCACCGCCATATGCTCGGCCATTTGCAGCAGGACCGGCGGAGGCGGCTCCTTGGGCGGCACGGACTCGGCAAACTCCTTCAGCATGCGCTGCAGCAATACCTGGCTGGGCTCCGGGATTTGCGAGAATTCCTCGCGCCACTTCGCAGGCGCCAGCGTCCCTTCATCACCCCCCTCGCGAGCCAGTTTTACCAGCAGATGAATCGCCGTCGTCGTCTCCTCTTCGCCCAGCGAAGGCGGCGTCGCAGCTCCGGTGCCCGGCGGCGAGGCGGAGGCTCCCATCCCCGCGGCCGTTAGGATTCCCAGGAGTTTGCCGGGATCATTCAGCAGTCCCTCCACCCGCGCAGCGTCACCCGAGAATGATTCCGCCAGAAGCGCCGCGGCCATGCCGCCCGATCCGCCCCCGGCGCCCGCGCCCTGCTCTGAGCCCGCCCGGACGAAGCGGATTTCGTTGATCCGGATGCCGCTCCTCGATTCGTCACCCAGGGTGTTCTTCAGATTCCCCAGGATCTGCTCCGGGTCGGCCGCGTTTTCCGCGAAAACGCGCACGAGCTGCAGAAACGATTCGTTCCGCGTGCGTGGCGTGAACGCAATGCTGGCCAGGTCCGCCGCCGCAAGCAACTGCGCAAAGCTCTGCTCCGCCGGCCCCAGCTTCACCGCCGTCCCATTCACCAGCAACCGCGTCTCCGTCACCGCCAGCTCCAGGTTCTGTCCCTTCATTTCCTGCAACGCGCTCTCCAGCGAGGTCCAGGCCTCCTGAGCCTTCGAAGTGGTTTGTGCGTGATCCATCCCGTACATCTGGGCGGCTTTGAGCAGCAGATTCATGGCGCGCAGAAGCTTGCCGACCGGCGCGCTGGGTGGAAGTACGTGTGGGGCCGGGCTCATGGGAACAACCGTCCGGCTATTAGACAACCGGACGCGACGCCAGTAAAGGGCTCCGCAACGGCAGCCCGGTTCGAATCCTTTTACTTATCGGATTTTTCATCTGCCGGCGCCGCGAGCCTCAGGTAGAGAAGGATCGTGATCGGCCCATTCACGTTCGCCTGAATCCTGGGCCGGCCCGCGTAATCGCGCCCAAACGATGGCGCCGCTCGGGGAGTGTTTACCGTGGAAATGGTTTTCCCCGTGCACACCGCGCCCGAATAGTCTCGCCGGCCGGCTGAGTCCGCTGACAATTGGCATTTCTCGTCCTGCGCAACCACGGGCCAGTAGGAACCCACCAAAGCCTCGGAGAGTTCCGGGAACGCGCCCGCGTCGATCGTAGCGGAAGCCAGCAGCGTTTCTTGTTTTTGTAGGTGGGCGGCAAGAAATTCTGCGTGCGGCGACGTCAGCACAAAACTCACCGTGCGCGTCGCCCGCGTAATCACCGGATCCGTATAGCTAGGGAAGCCGGGTGTGCTGTTCCACGCCGCCAGAATCTGCTCCCGCGTCACATGCGTTACGGTCAGCTCGCCGGAGAACTCCACGCGCCCGTCCCGCCGCACGTGCGTGTGCGTGCAGCGAAAGCCCAGCACGGTATAGCGCAAGATTCGCGCCAGTTGGTTTTCGCGAACGGAGCCGTCAGGCAGCAGCAGCTCCGCGCCTTCGCCTCCCGGCACCAGGCTGAAGTCGAGCGACGACGCGGCGGGCTTTTTTGCGTCGAGGGCCATCGTCCCGCCGGCCTGCGCCACCGCCACGTTCACCGGCACGCTAACCTCGGAGCTGCCTCCCATCCAGAAGCTCGCGTAAGAGTGGCCGGCGTCAAAGGGCGTCACGCGCGATTGCGCCCGGGCAGGCGCGGCCAGCGCCGCCAGTGCCGCGGACAGGCCGGCAAGCATCAGCACCCGCAGAATGCGGCTCCCCATGCCCATACTCCCCATGCCCATACGCTGCATGCCCATACGATGAACTCGGAAAAAGCGTTGCGCAACGGGGAATTGCGGCCGGCACGCCCGCCGCTAGGCCTGCTCGGAGAGGAGCCGGTTGTACGCCTCGCGCCGGGTCATCCCGCGTTCGTGCGCGGCGCGCTTCAGGGCTGCGTTTCTGGCCAGCCCTTCGGCGTTCATGATTTCGGCCACGCGCTCGGCCAGCGAAGTCCCGGTCGCCGGCGATGGCCCGCCGGCCTCAGCGGAAACGGCCGCTCCATCCGCCGGCCCGATCACCAGCGTGATTTCCCCGCGGGCGCGCGCGCCCGCATAGTGCGCCGCCAGTTCGTCCAGCCGGCCGCGCCGCATCTCTTCGTACACTTTAGTCAGCTCGCGCCCTACGGCCGCGGGCCGCGCGCCCAGAAGTTCGGCGGCGTCCGCTAGGCTGCCGGCAAGCCGGTGGGGCGCTTCGAACAGCACGATGGTCCGCGGCTCGGCGCGCAGGCGTTCGAGCGCGCGGCGCCGCTCGCCGCGCCGCGCCGGCAGAAATCCCGCATAGAGAAATTCCTCGCAGGGCAGCCCGGCGGCCGCCAGCGCCGCGAGCACGGCAGACGGGCCCGGCAGCGGCACAACGCGAATCCCGCCATCAATCGCGGCACGGACCAGCCGAAATCCAGGATCGGAGACGAGCGGAGTTCCCGCGTCAGACACCAGCGCCACGTCCTCTCCCCGCGCCAGCGCGGCCACCAGTTCTCGCGAGCGCTCTTGCTCGTTATGGTCGTGGTAGCTCACCATCCGCGTCGTGATGCCGTGGTGCCGCAGCAGCTTTCCCGTGTGACGCGTGTCTTCGCACGCCACCCACCGCGCCTCGCGCAGGATGCGTAGCGCGCGCAGGGAAATATCCTCCAGATTCCCGATCGGCGTAGCCACCAGGTACAGGCTCCCCGGAGTGCCCGCTGGCCGGGCCTCTGTGCGCGTCGCGCTGGATTTTCTGCCAGTCATGTCTCTCCTGAGCGCCCGAAAGGCCATGCTATACTACGATTTTCGCGGCATTCCGGAGGAAATGTTCGTGCCCCTGTACGAATATCTTTGCCCCAAGTGTGGCCACCGCTTCGAGAACATCGAAAAAGTCGGCGCGCCGGAAAAGAAAAAGTGCCCGAAGTGCGGCGCCAAGGCGGAGCGCACGATTGCCGCGTCCGCCTTTCAGTTCAAAGGGGCGGGATGGTATGTGACCGACTACGGTGGAAAGTCCGGCGGCAGCGACAAGAGCGATAAAGCAGAGAAAAGTGATAGCAGCGACAAGAATGCCAAGAGCGACAAAAGCGAGAAGAGCGACGGGAAGAAAACAGAGACCTCTACGGAAAGCAGCAAGCCGGCGCCCGCAAAGGAAAGTTCGACGAAGAAGAAGGACAAGGATTAGCTAGAGCTTCAGCGTCTTCAGATACTCCCTGAAAGCCGCACCAAACTCCGCATTCAGCAGCCCGAACTCCACAGT
This sequence comes from Candidatus Acidiferrales bacterium, assembly GCA_035314265.1. Lineage (GTDB taxonomy): Bacteria > Acidobacteriota > Terriglobia > Acidiferrales > UBA7541 > JOPF136. The sequence continues at coordinate 4,439 of DATFZR010000595.1, read as the reverse complement.
AGCCTTCAGAAATCCCAGTTTATCGCCCGCGTCGTAGCAGGCTCCCTCATACCGGTACGCCCACAATCCTTTTTCCTTCGCCAGCAGACGCATCCCATCCGTTAACTGGATTTCACCCCCGCGGCCCGGCGGCGTGCGTTCGAGACACTCGAAAATCTCGGGCGGCAGCAGATAGCGGCCGGTGACGCTCAAGTTGGAGGGAGCCTCCGCGCGCGACGGCTTCTCCACAAGGTCCTCAATCGGCACCAGACGCTCCGCCATGGCCGCCGGAATCCGCAGCGTCCCCGGAGACATTGCCGCCGGCATGTCCTTGCCGTCCGCCGCGCCCGGCTTCACCACTCCGTACAGGTGAATCTGCTCCATAGGCACGGGATCCACGGCGATGGCGCCCTGTCCCGTGGCCTGGTACACGTCCATAAGCTGGCGCGTGGCCGCAATCTTCGAGTGGATGATCACGTCGCCCAGCAGCACGGCAAACGGTTCGTCGCCCACCAGCTCTTTTGCGGTCAGCACGGCATGGCCCAGCCCCAGCGCCTCGCGCTGCCGCGTGTAGCTGAACTCGACCATGTTGCCGAGCGCGTGCACCTGTGCCGCCAGCTCGGTCTTGCCCTTGCCGGTAAGAAAGCGCTCCAGCTCGGGCGAAAAGTCGAAATGATCCTCAATCGAACTCTTCCCCCGCCCGGTGACGATAATGACGTGCTCGATCCCGCTCGCCACGCATTCCTCAACCGCATACTGGATGAGCGGCTTGTCCACCACGGGCAGCATTTCTTTGGGCACCGCCTTCGTGGCGGGCAGAAAGCGCGTCCCTAATCCGGCCGCGGGTAGAACAGCCTTGCGCACGCGCTGGGGAGAATGTGTCGGCATGATGAGCTCTCGCGGAGGGCTGGTCGAAAAACCAACATACGTGAGCGGGCGCGCGGGTGTCAACGCGCACGTGGCCAACACTTTCCGTGCTGTTTCAGTCCGCCAGCCGCTTCAGCCGCGGCGATAGCCGCACAGACTCCACCGCCAGCCGCACCTCAAACGGATCGAGCGTCCCCGACTCCGTAATCATGTGCACGTGCGTCAGCTCCGTGTGCTCAAAGAGCGGATTGCGCACCGCAACTCCCCGCGGTGCGCGCCTCCACAGTTGCGCGGCGGGACCTTCGCTGGGCCGCCAGAAGGGCGCCGCCAGCTCCTCCGGCAGGAATTTCGTTCCGTCGCTCAGCACGTACACAGGCACGCCGGCATCGCGCGCGGCCAGGCACGCGGCGCGCGTTCCGATTTTATTCACGAAGGCGTGCGAGAGCACGGCGTCTGCCCCGATCACAAAGAATTTTGCGGAGCGCAGCAGTCCCAGCAGGCCCGCGTCCGTCGTGTAGTGCACCGAAATGCCCGCACGCGCCAGCTTCTCGGCGGTCACGCGCCCCTCCAGTTCGGGCCGGCTCTCCGCCACCAGCACTGTGGCGATGCGCCTCCGCGCCGCGATGAGCGCGCCGATCACCGTCGAGCTGAATGAATACGTGGCTACGGTCGCCCGCTCTTTCGGCAGGCCCGCCGCAAACTCGCGGGCGATGCGCCCGCGCGCGCCCTCAAGACACCGGCGGAAGCGGCCGAGGCCGGCAGCCAGCGCCGGGCCGTGCACGCGAGCGTCCGCGGCGAGCGCCACCTCATTGGCCAGCCGCAGAATAGGCGCCATGGAGGATTCCAGGCGCAGAAGGCGCACCACCACCTCTTCGAGTTCGGCCTCGGAGGGCGACGCGTGGCGCTTCTGCCACGATTCCACCGCTTCCACGGCCTCGAGGGCGAGCTGCGCAGCGCCGGAGGTCCGATCCCGCGCTACACGGCTTAAGTGCTGCGCGAGCCGGCGCGACATTCCGCGTATGCTACCATGAACTTTTCCGCGTTGAGGTGAGTGCGTCCGTGTCCGTGCCAATCCTGGGGATCGAATCTTCCTGCGACGAGACCGCGGCAGCCGTCGTGCGCGGCGGTCGCGACATCCTGTCCAGCGTCGTGGCTTCGCAGGACGACGTGCACCGCAAATACGGCGGCGTCGTGCCGGAATTGGCCTCGCGCGAGCATCTGCGGCGCATCGTGCCCGTCGTGCGCGAGGCTCTCGAGCGCGCGGGCCTGGGCTTCGACGGCCTCGCCGCCATCGGAGTCACCCGCGGCCCCGGTCTGATTGGTTCTCTCCTGGTGGGCTACACCTACGGACAGGCGCTGGCCGCCGCGCTGGGAAAACCCCTGGTGCCCGTGAATCATCTGGAAGGCCACGTCCACGCCGTTTTCCTCGAAGCCCAGCAGAAGCGCGCTCCGGAAAACGGTACGGAGAATGGTTCGGCGAGCGCCGCGGAGAACGCTGCGCCGCTTCCCGAGCTTCCCGCCGTCTGCCTGATCGTTTCCGGCGGTCACACCGTGCTCTACGACGTGCGCGCGGCAAACGCCGGTGTGGCCGCGCCTGCTGGCTATCCCGCATTTCGCTGCACGTATGCGCGTATTGGCGCCACGCGCGACGACGCTGCCGGCGAGGCCTACGACAAGGTGGCCAAGCTCCTCGCGCTCGGCTATCCCGGCGGGCCGGTGCTCGACCAGCTCGCGTCCCATGGCAACCCTCTTGCAGTCCAGTTCACGCCGCCAAACACGCGCGGCAATCCGCTCGACTTCAGCTTCAGCGGCACCAAAACGGCCGTGCTCCGCCACATCCGGCACAACCCTGCATTCGAAAAGGAAATTGCCGAGCGGGCGGAAGCGCTGCGTCGTGGCGTCCGCCGCGCAGCCGATTTGCTGCCCATGGCCACCGCCGCGACCCTCGACCTGGTGGCCAGTTTCCAGCGCGCCGTAGTCAGAGACCTGGTCCAGCGCACGCTCGCCGCGGCCGAAGAACGTGCGGCCCGCTGCGTGCTGGTCTCCGGAGGCGTGGCCGCAAACAGCGAGCTGCGCGAGACCTTCCACCGCGAATGCGCCCGCCGCGCGCTGCCTGTGTTTTTCCCCAGCCGCCCGCTCTCCACGGACAACGCCGCGATGATCGCCGCAGCGGCATATCCGCGCCTGCTGGCCGGAGAGGTTGCCACGGAGGGCGTGGGCGCAGAAGCGAATTTCCCTCTGGCCTGAGTCGTTCAGGGTTGCGCCGGGCCAGTCCCTATTCGTGCCGCAACGCCACCAGCGGGTCCAGCCGCATAGCACGCCACGCCGGCACACAGCACGCCGCGAGCGATACAATCAACAAGAGCGATGAAACCGCCACGTAAGTCAACGGGTCCGTCGCGCTCACCCCGATCAGAAATCTTTCCATCATCCGCGCAGCCCCGAACGTCGCCACCAATCCCACCACGAGCCCGATGGCGATGATTCCCACTCCCTGCCGCAGCACCATGCTCAGAATTTCCCTGGGCTGTGCCCCCAGGGCCATGCGAATGCCGATCTCGTGTTTACGCTGGCTTGCCGCGTAAGAAACCACCCCGTAAACGCCCACCAGGGCCAGCAGCAGGCCCAGCACTCCCAGCGCGGCCGCGAGCCCGGCCCCCAATTGAAATGCCAAAAAGCCGTTGGCGCCGTTCATCGCCCTGCTCATCGGCTGCGTGTCGAAAACGGGCAGGTCCGGAGCAAGGCCCGCGATCTCTTTCTGGATCTGCAAAATCATGGTCTCCGGTTCGCCCGCCGTGCGCACCTGCAGCGTCTCAAACGAACTGTAATTCTGCGTCCAGGGCACGTAGAAGTACGGCCTGATGGGCCCGCGCATGTTCAGGAAGCGGCTGTTCTTGGCTACGCCCACCACGCGTACCGTGTGCGCCTGGTCCGTGGAGAGCTTGAACTCCCTGCCGATCGCATCCTGGTTCGGCCAGAATTTCTCAGCCATGGCGCTGTTCACGATGGCCACGTACGGCGCGTGCTGGTCGTCCCCGTCGGTGAACTCGCGGCCGTGGTCCATGGCAATGCCCATCGTTGTGAAGTAGCTCGTCGAAATCTGGCTGTAGAAAATCACCGGCACGGGCTGCCCCGCGGGCGTCTCGTAACCCGTCACTAGCAAAGCATCGCCGTTATTGTAGTAGCCCATCGGCACCGAGAAGGAGAGCGAAGCAGACTGCACGCCCGGAAGGGCGCGCACGCGCTCCAGCAGTTGCTGGTAGAAAATGCGCCCCTGCTCCTCGTTGTATCCGATTTCGTTCGGGTCCATGGTCAGGTTCAGCACGCCGTGCGGATCGAATCCCAGGTCGGCGCGCTGCGCGTTCTGCAGGCTGCGCGTAAACAGGCCGGCGATGATCAGCAGCATCAGCGATCCGGCCACCTGGCCCACCACCAGCGCGCTCCGTAATAGCTGGCGCCCGGCCACTACGCTGCGTCCCCCCTCGTGCAGGATCGCGCTCAGGTTCCCGCGCGAGAGCCGGAAAGCCGGCGCCACGCCCACCACCACTCCGGTAACCAGCGCCACGGCGAACGCGAAGACGAACACGCGCCAG
>DATFZR010000594.1:0-3025 GCA_035314265.1 Candidatus Acidiferrales bacterium | reverse complement strand
CGTGCCCAGCCGCACCACCACCGCGTCATCCCACCCCAGCGCCGAAGCCAGATCCCTGCCCACCAGTTCTCCGGCGGCCGCGGCGGCCACGCTGGTTTGGTTTGCGCTGGCCAGCCCGTAGAGCGCGATCTCCAATCCGCGTTGCAGCACACCGGGCGGCGCGTTCTCCGCCCACTGCGTGAACACCATTTCCAGCCGGCCCCCGCGCGCGAGCGTCATCACCCCCGTGCGCGCCCGCAGCATGCTCATCGCGTGCAGCGTAAAGCGCCGCGCGAAGTCCGGCAGCCGCATCGAGGGCTGCAGCTCCAGCGCCAGGCTCATCAGGTTTTCCGCGCGCTGCCGGTGCTGCTCGGAGGAAACCGCAAAGCGCCCCGCGTCAAACGCCACGCCCGCCATCGCCGCGGCCACGGCTACCTGCGCGGCAATCTCCTGCGTAAAGAACTGTGGGTTGTTGTCGTGGAACAGCGTCACCAGCCCAGCCGCCTCGCCGCCCGACGCCACCGGAACGGCCAGCGCAGCGCGTGCGGGATAGCCCCACACCTTCGCCGCGTCCGGCCGATGCAGCGCCGGGAAGAGGCATGCTCTCGCGCCGAGCACCGCGCGGAAAGCCTGCGGATTCACTTCCGGCGTCAGGCGCGGCATCTGCGGTGGACGCAGCGCGCGGCCCGCGCATCCTGCCGCTTGCAGCATTCCAGGCTGCGGCGATTCCCAGTAGTACACCGCGCTGGCATCGAACCGCGACCGCAGCGCGCGGCAGAAGCAGTCAATTCGTTCGGCAACACTGGGCGGGGCGGAGAGCTGCGCCGCTAATTCCAGAAGAAAGTTCTGGAACGCCGCGTCCGTGTGAGGAGACGCCTCCGCTGAATGAGACTCGTGGCTCGCACGCATGAGGGGTTAGGGGCCCGCGCGCTACTTTGTGTTTGAATGAATTACCGGCCGCCGTTCGGCCGGAGCTTTCCGGGCGGCGACCCAAGACTCGCCGCGAACACCAGCCAGCCTACGGCCCAATCTCAATTTGAGTCAATCAAGGCCGCCAGCATAGTGCCGAATCACGCAATCTCACCCTGAGAATCGAATCTACCCTTCCCTTTCGCCTGTGCCCGCCCGCGCGCGATCGATCAAAGGCCGTCGTTTTGTTCTAAGCCGCACAAGGAATTCCCGCAAACGGACGCGAAAACAGCCATCCCCGGGTGCGCTGTGCCATTGTGGAAATGCGCTCCCTTCCCTAACTTTTCGGCAACGGATTGGAGTCTGCCTGCCGTCTAAGATATGGTTATACGGAGTGTCCCGGCGCGGTCGGCGCTGGGTCCAGCCACGAAAGGGGTATGCATTTGAGGGACAGAGAATTACGCATGGCTGCGGTCCGCGTTCTGGCATTCACGGCGTTCTGCTGTCTCGCTGGCGTTCCCATCCTCCACGCGCGGGCAGATTCGCCGGCCCGGCAAGGCGCGGCACAACCGCCGCTGATCCGCCAGCTCGGCAGCATCAAGCAGATTCAGGGAAACACCATCAAGCTCTCCACGGACGAAGGCGCCGACATCACCGTCATCGTCAAGCAGGGCGCCCGCATGCTGCGCGTCGAGCCCGGCGAGAAAGACCTGGCCCACGCCGTTCCTCTCGAACTGTCCGACCTGCAGGCCGGAGACCGCATCCGCGTCCGCGGCCAGAATTCCCCTGACTCCAAATCCCTGATCGCCCTGGAAGTGATTGCCATCAAGCATCTCGACATTCAGGCCAAGCGCCAGCAAGAGCAGGCCGACTGGCAAAAGCGCGGCATCGGTGGCCTGGTAAAAGACGCCGGCGCCCCCGCAAACACGATTGTGATTTCCGTGAGCGCGCTCGGCGGCGCGAAGACAGTCACCCTCCACGTGGCCGCCAACACCGTCCTCCGCCGCTACGCCTCCGGCTCCGTACGCTTTGACGATGCCAAGCCTGCGCCCCTCGCTCAGATTCACCCGGGCGACCAGCTTCGCGCGCGCGGCAACCGCAGCGCCGACGGCGGCGATTTCGCCGCGGAAGAAGTTGTCTCCGGCTCGTTCCGCAACATCGCCGGCACAATCACTGCAATCGACGCAGAAGCCAAGAGCATGGTCATCATGGATTTGCTCACCAAGAAGTCCGTCACCGTGGAAATCTCAGCCCAATCCCAACTCCGCAAGCTGCCGCTGCAGGTTGCCCAGTTGATGGCCTTGCGGCTGCGTGGCGGAGCCCCCGGTGGCGCGCCAGGCAGCGGAGCGGCAGGCACACCGCCGGCAGCCGGCGGCGCACCTCCGGCACAAGCGGGCGCACCGCCAAACGCCGGCGCACCAGGCGCAGGCGGCCCGGGCGGAGGCCAGCGCGGCGATTTTCAACAAACGGTCAACCGGCTTCCGCAAGTCACCCTCGCCGATCTGCAGAAGGGCGACGCCGTAATCCTGGTCGCCACGGAGAGCGGCGAGTCCGGCCCGGTCACCGCGATTACCCTTCTGGGCGGCGTGGAACCTCTGCTCACCGCCCCGCGCGGAAGCCAGGCGTTCACGCTTTCTCCGTGGGCCCTGGGCGGTGGCGGCGGCGAAGGCGGAGCGGAGCCGAACCCTTAGTCCAAGTTTTGCGTCTCATTTAGAATGGCAGCCGGCCAGCAGGCATCGAGCAGAAGAAGCAGTGTGATAAATCTGTAACAGAATCTTCATTCTTACGTACGAGTATTCATAGCAGACGATTCTTTCTCAGGAGAGGAAATGGCATTTAGAGCCCGTCGTATTTTTCAGTTGATCGCGGTTTTCGCACTCGTCTTTCTCCTTCAAGCGCCCGCCGCGTTCGCGCAGTCCGCGGGAGCCACTTTGCGCGGACAGGTTACCGACCCTTCCGGCTCCGCCGTCATCGGAGCGCACGTCACAGTCACGTGGGCCACGGGACAGGTTTCCGCGGCAGACACGGGGCGAGACGGCATCTTCGAAGTGAAGAGCCTCCCGCCGGGCACCTACGCCGTAAAGGTCACGGCCAAGGGTTTTTCGCCCTTCGAATCGCTCGAATTTGAAGTCACCGC
>DATFZR010000593.1:0-2594 GCA_035314265.1 Candidatus Acidiferrales bacterium | reverse complement strand
GTGTGTTCCCGGGGTGTCATGTCACCATCCATTTTTTAAGGGGCTTTCTCGGCGGCCGCGGCGCGTCCTCCACGCGCGAGCTGGCCGTCCAACAGGCTAAATACTTTTTCCGTCAGTTCCTCGACGCGAAAAGGCTTGGCCACGTGAGGCAAGCGGTTGCGCTCCAAAAATTCCTGGGTTTGCTGGGCAATTACGTCACCGGTCACAAACAGAAATCTTTCCTGAAGGGGATTCCGCGCGCGGGCCAGGGATTGGTAAAAATTCTGGCCGTCCAGTCCGGGCATTTTCATATCGCAAATCACAAGATCGAAGGGCTCGCGCCCGGCGCGATCGAGCGCTTCACGTCCATCGAGGAGAACATCCACGTGCAGTCCTTCATCCTCCAAAACATCGGCGATCAGCCGGGCCACGGTGGGCTCGTCTTCTACAACCAGTACGCGCGTTCCGCGGTGGCTGGAACGCGGCGCAGGCTGCGGCACGGCGCGCGGCACTGGCTGTGGACGATCTTTGCGGCCCGCAGAAACCGGGGATACCGGCAGGACATCTTCGGCCTCATCGAGGAATTGCCGGCCGGGCTCGATGGAGGACTCGGCTTCCACGGGAAGCTCGACGGTGAAGACGGAGCCGCCCTCCGGAGGATTCGATACGCTGACCTGGCCGCCGTGTTCGCGCACCACGCTGAGCACGATGGCGAGCCCAAGCCCAGTGCCCACCCCCGCGGGCTTGGTGGTGAAGAAAGGATCGAAGATGCGCGCGAGAATTGCCTGCGGAATGCCCGGGCCATCATCGATAACCTGAAGAACCATCCGGCGGTCTCCGTTCCGCGCCGTGCGTAGCCGAATCGTTCCCGCTCTTCCCGCATGCACGATGGCCTGGCGCGCATTTCCGATCAGATTCATCAGCACTTGCTGCAACTGGCCGGCGTCGCCAGTGACGAAAGGAAGCGTGGGGTCGAGATCCAGCTCGATGCGAATCTTTTCCGAGGCCGATCCAAAGCGTTGCAATTCCATGGCTCGCAAGATCACTCGATTGAGGGCAACTCGCTTGCGCTCCGGCCGGGCTTCGCGGGCGCTCAGCAGCAGCTGGCGCAGGATCGTGCCGGCCCGCTCGGCTTCCTCATAGATCTGGCGCGCTTCATCAGTTCTGCCGGCAAGGTCTTTGCGGACGAGGAGGCGCTGCGAGTAACCCAGAATGCTTGTGAGGGGATTGCTCAATTCGTGCGCTATGCCGGTGACCATTTGTCCGAGTGCCGCAAGTTTTTCCGTTTGCAGGAGCTTGGCTTGAAAAACACGCTGAGCGGTAAGGTCGCGGTAAATCTCGACGCGTCCGAGACGGCGGCCTGACCGGTCCAGCACCGGACGCACCGAGCGCTCCAGCACGCGGGGCACAGGGCGCGCCAACTGCAGCTCCTCGCGGCTGCCGCCTTCGGCGCTGCGAGACAGTTCGCGCCATCGTTTAGCGAAATTTTCCGGCTCCGCAGCGCGCTCCGCAAGGTGGCCGATCAGGCAATCCAGCGTGGTACACGCCGCGGCTTCCTCGGGAGAAAGCCCGGCGATTTGCGCGAAGCGCGTGTTCATGGCGCGGAGACTGTGATTGGTCCCGAAGAGCAGTATGCCTTCTTCCACCCACTCCAGTACGTTGTGCAATTCCGCCTCGGAGCGGCCGCGCTGCTGGACGGTTTCTTCCGCCGCCGCCGGAGCAAGCACCACGGCAACAAGATCGTCCCCCGCGAATACCGGAGCGTGCAGTCGCACGCGCACACCACTGACAAGTTCTCCTTCGCAAGTCTCCTGAACTTCGAGGGCCTTGTCACGCTCGCCGGCAAGGGCGCGGTTCGACCATTCCTCGATGCGCACCTGCTCCCGTGCGCAGAATAGATACGCGAAGCGGCCGCCGATAGCCCATGCGGGATCTTTTTGCGCTTGTTGCGTGGGTTGCTCTCGCAGGGATTCCGGCGTTCGGTCGCCGCGGGCAATCTCGAGTAAACTCTGCGCGCTGCGGTTCAGGGCCGCGACGTTGCCTCGGGCATCGAGAAGAACCGTGGGCTCCGGGCTGAATTCCAGGAGCGCGTGGCGGCGCGCAGTGCGCCGCTGCTGTTCCGCAGACAGCCGGCGTCGTTCGAGCGCGGAGACGGCTAGCGAGGCGCGGAGCTCGAGACGCTCAAGAGTAGCAAGCGAAGCGGTTTTCTGTGAGATGCCGGCAACGAGAACTCCCAGACTCTCTCCCGCAGAGGCGAGAGGAATGGCCACTAGGCGTGCCAAGCCTGCTTTGAACCAGGAGGCGGGAGGCTCCGCTCCCAGGACTTGCCCCGCATCGAGAGCCGCCCGCCACAAACTTGCCACGGGTTCTCGGTGGACGGCGCGGGTGCAAGCTGGATCGCCGCTTTCCCAGGAAAACTGCATCTCCGCGGGTGCTACTGGAATCGACGGTTTTGCAGTCCGGTGTCCGATGACGGCGAAGGACGCTCCCGCTCCGGATCCGTCTGCGGACTCTTCGGTGCAGCTAGCGACGAGCTGCGAGAGAATCGTGTCGGCGGATGCGCTGCCAACCAGGGCGCCGAGAATCTCTTTGCTGAGCCGCACGTCTGCCTGACG
>DATFZR010000592.1:0-15564 GCA_035314265.1 Candidatus Acidiferrales bacterium | reverse complement strand
GAAGTCCGCGCGGATGTATGGGTTCGAGCACAAGCGAACCGCGGCGCAACTGACCACCACTTTCAACGACTTGCGAACGGCGCTGCCCGCGAGCGGGACGGGAGGGCTGACGCTGGGAGTCTCGAACGGAAAGCTGCTGGTGGGGGGCTCGCCGATTGAAATGTCGGCGGTGGAAAAGGGCTTCGCGGAGATGCTGGTGGCGGGCGGGGTAGGCAGCATTTTCTTTTCGTACCACGCGGAAGTCGAAGACGTGAAGAACTTTGCGCGCGCGTTCACTGCGAGCGGCACGAAGAATCCCCAGCTTGGGCAGCAACTCAAGGAAGTGCTGGCGCTGCGGGAACATCCTGCAATCAAGGTGAATGAAATCCACTACGTGGCTTCGGACGGCACGGGGCCGGCTCCCACGGTTGGCACGGGCGGCACGGGCGGGCCGGGTGGGCCGGGTGGGGCTGGCGCGGCGAGCGCGGCGGGGATTGTGGTGGACTCGGGAATGGGCGGCGTGGATGCGCGGACATTTGTGAACCCCGTGGTGGCCAGTGTGCTGGCTACGGAAGGCGACGCGGGGAGCCTGCTCTCGGGCGACCTGAAGTCTGTGATGGCGGACCCGAGGCGGCTGCTGCAAATGATCGCAGCGGCGGAGGGAGCGTCGCAGGCCGGTGAAGAAGGCGGCGAGGCCGGAATGATGGGCGGATTCCCGAGTTTTGCCGGGGGCGGAGGCACGGCCGGCCCGGGAACGGGCGGCGGGGGCGGTTCCGGCGACGCTGCCAGCAACTTCTACAGCTATTCTGGCGGGGGCGGCGGTGGAGTTGGAACGGGCGGGGGCGGCGGTATCGCGGGTGGCGGAGGAGTCGCCGGTGGCTCGGGCGGCGACGGCAGCGGTGCAGGCGGCGGCACGAGCGCGTCGCAGTCGTCCGGGGCGCGCGTGGCGAGTACGTACGCTCCCACCGAAGATGACGTGATGAGCGTGATCCAAATCCTTACGCGCGTGGGCGCGTCTGCGCCGAAGACCGGCGGGGGCAGCGCGGAGCAGGTGCGGGCCGTGCGCGACGAGATTGCCAAGTCGCCGCGCAACGCGAAGGTGACCCTGCAGCAGGCGCTGGCGAACCTGAGCGCCGCGGGCCCGGCGAAAAATATGGACACGCCGATGATGCTGCAACTGGCCGAGAACATGGCGATCCAGTTTGCGCTGGACCTGTACGAGCGCGGCGGCACGAAGGTCAACACGGTAAAGGACATGCTGGCGAAGCTGGGCAAAGAGATCGACTCGCTGAGGAAAATCCTGGGCGGGCATGAAGACAAAATGAAGAAGGCGGGCATGGCCGTGGAGAGCTATGCCACGGTGCTCGACCGGCAGTTCTGGACGTCGCTGCCAGAGACGGGAAAGCGGACGATGCTGCTCTCCGACGACGCGTGGGCGGTTCCGGCGCGGAACGTGCGGTCGTTCGTGGAGCAGTCACTCGATCGGGGCGACGGGCCGCTGGCGGACAACATCCTGCGGAACTATGCGGTTTGCCTGGGATCGGGCGACAAGGACGCGCGGGCGCGGTCGGCGCAGGGAATCCTGGAGCTGACGGACCTGTACGGGAGGGCGGATAGCAACATCCTGCACGACGCCATCACGCAGGCCGGGAAGGCGCTGCAAGCGTCTCTGGAAGAGAAGGCGCTGGAGATCGCGCGCGAGGTGGGTGAAGCGTTTACGCGGCTCTCGCGGCAGGCCGCGGAGCAAAAGAATTTTACGGCGCTGCGCGACGCGCTGGAACTGCTGAACGTGGTGGAGCGCACGGGTGGCGAGCAGAAGGCCTTTGCGCAAACCCTGCGCAACCGGCTGGGAATCGAAAAACAGCTCTCCGATTTTATTGACAACGCGCTGCGCTCCGCGCGCGTGCCCGAAGGCCTGATTGAAGTGACGCGGCGGCAGCCGCACCTGGCGGCGGATCAACTGTCGCAGCGCATGATTCGCTGCGGACGGAAGCGGGAGCGCGAACGGCTGGTGGAGATCGCCGCGGGCCTGGGCAACGAGGTGGTGGACTTCCTGGGCGAAAAGCTGAGGACGGGGGCTCCGGCGGAAGCCGTTTCCGTGGTGGGGATGCTGAGCCGGCTGTACCTGCCGGCGGTTGAAGAGCTGCTGCCGCGACGGCTGAAGGAGTGGAACCGCTACTACCAGGACATCACGGTGCGGCAACTGGCCTGTTCGGGGACGCCGGAGCGCAGCCGGTTGCTGCTGGACCTCTCCGAGGTGCTGGACCCGCTGGTGTTTACCACGGCGCTCGACGAAGTGGGGATGTGCGGCGACGCGGGCGACGCGGCATTCCTGCTGAAACTGGCGTCGGGAGAAATCCCGCGGATGAATACGCCGCTCTTGCGGCTGAAGGCCATGGAATCGCTGGGACGGCTGCGGGCCCAGACGGCGGGACCGTTGCTGCGGCAGGTGCTGGAGGCGCGGCAGACGTTCCGGTGGCAGTATCCGAGAGAAATGCGGGTGGCGGCGGCGCAGGCGCTGCAAAAGATCGATCCGGGATGGCTGCAGCCGTTCATGGCCGGCGCCGATATTTCGCGGGAGGATTTGCAGGTGGCGCCGATTGATCCGACGCCGGATTCGCCGGGGGTGCGGCAGCGTTCCTACCAGCGCGTGAAGCTGGTGAAGCCGCTGGAGGCGAAGATCTCCACGAGCCAGGGCGAGCATAAGATTGATATGCGGGAAATGAGCCTGGGCGGGGGCTGGGGCGAGGGCGACAAACAGCTCGCGCTGCCGCCGGGCAGCGAGGCCGACGTGGACCTACAGAGCGGCTGGCGCGGGCTGAAAGCCCACGTGCTGGTGCGCGACACGCGCGCGACGAAGTTTGCGTATGAAATCGTGGAGATTGATCTGGAAGAGCGCGGCAAGCTGAGGAAGTTGCTGGTGGATGCGATGGGGCGGACGGCGTAAGAGCCCGGCTGAATCTTTCTTCTGTCGAGAGTACCGATCCATTCGCATTTCGAAATAAACCCGGAAAAGAAGGCGCAGGTTATCCGCCGGCCCTGCTCAGTTCGTATTTGAGCCAGGCGTCGTAGAGCTGAAGGCTTGCGACATAGACGGACAAAGGCCGCCGGACGGCCGAAGGGACACCGCAGGGCTTGACATCTCCGCACGAGAGAATATCGTTGCGGCGCTTGCATTGAGCAGGTTCGCGAGGGCGCAAACCAAATCCACAACGAGAACGCGAGGAATCTTACATGCGACGAATTCCGGCGGGACTACTTGCAGTTTTGGGCGCACTGGCGGTGGCTGGAGGACTGGCGGCCGCGGCGGGCAAGACGACGGTGATCAAAGCGGCGCGAATGTTTGACGGGAAGAGCGGGAAAATCACGAGTCCCGGCGTGGTGGTGGTGACGGATGGAAAGATCGCGGCGGTGGGCGCGAACGCGAGCGTCCCGGCGGGCGCGGAAGTGGTGGACCTGGGGGACGCGACGCTGATGCCGGGTTTTATTGATGCGCATACGCACCTGACCATGTCTGACAGCTACGACTACCGGAAGGAATTTATCGACGACTTGCAGGAGCCGATCGCGGAGCTGGCCATCGCCTCGACGGTGAACGCAAGGAAAACGCTGCTGGCAGGGTTCACGCTGGTGCGCGATGTGGGGTCGGAATACCAGCTTGACGTGGGGCTGCGGAACTCGATTCGCAAGGGGACGGTAATTGGGCCGCGCATGCTGGTTTCCGTGCACGCCATCGGAGCGACGGGAGGCCACTGTGACGATACGAACGGCTACCGCCAAGGGCTCTTCCCGGAGACGACGCCCTCGCAGGGCGTGGTGAACGGACCGGATGAGGCGCGCAAGGCGGTGAGGCTGATGCACAAATACGGCGCGGACGTGATCAAAACCTGCGCTACCGGTGGCGTGCTTTCGCTCTCGGATGCGGTGGACACGCCGCAATTGACGCAGGCGGAGCTCGACGCGCTGGTGGACGAAGCGCACTCGCTGCGGCTGAAGACTGCGGCTCACGCGCACGGGGCGGAAGGGGCGAAGCGAGCGATTCGCGCAGGGATTGATTCGATCGAGCACGGAACGTTTCTGGATGACGAGGCGCTGGACATGATGAAGGCGAAGGGCACGTACCTGGTGCCGACGCTGATGGCACACGTGGGCGTGGAGGAACGGCTGGCGGCGGACCCGAACGTGCCGGAGGCGATTCAGATCAAGGGACGCGCGGCCATCGCCGCGTTGCACGACATGATGCGGCGGGCCATCGCCAAGGGCGTGAAGATTGCGTTTGGCACGGACGCGGCTGTGTATCCGCACGGGCGGAACGCGGGTGAGTTCAACCAGTTGGTGCAGATGGGGATGAAGCCGGAGGATGCGCTGCGGACGGTTGCTGCGTCGGCGGACTTGCTGGGTTGGAGCGACCGGCTGGGCACGCTTGAGGCCGGCAAGCTGGGCGACGTAGTGGGCGTGCCGGGGAATCCGCTGGAAGATGTGAGGGTGACGGAGAAGGTAGTGTTTGTGATGAAGGGCGGCGTGGTGTACCGGAACGACCGGACGAGCGCGAAATAGTTTTGGTGCAAAGCACGCAGCGAAGAGTCGCTGCGCCACGGGGGCCGCTGGCTCCGTGGGTTTCGGTGGAATGCGAACGTCATTTCTTTTGGAGGAGGATGCCATGGCGGAAACAATCCGGAAGGTAGAGCATTACTCGGCGTCGGTGGCGAACAAGGTGGGAGAGGGGGCGCGCGTGCTGGGCGCGCTGCACGCCGCGGGGGTTGATTTGATCGCCTTGTGGGGCTACCAGCATGGCGCGGGAAAAGCCACTCTGGAGTTTATCCCCGCGAATGGAGCGGCGTTTGTGGCCGCGGCGAAGGGTGCGAAGCTGAAGCTCGGCAAGAAACAGACTGCGTTCTACGTGCAGGGCGACGACACCCCCGGCGCGATGGCCGCTCTGCTGGGGAAATTGGCGGCGGCGAAGATTAACGTGGGCGCGGTTCAAGGCGTGGGCGCGGGCGCCGGTAGATATGGGGCGGTGATCTTTTTGCCGCAGGCGGCGGTGGGGAAGGCGGGTAAGGCGCTTGGGGCTAGTTAGGGCTGTGTGGAGGAGATGGCGGCGTTTTTTTTGGAACCCAACCTTTGGAAAGTGAAGGGTGGGTACCGGTTAGCTTGTGCGGGGAAGGCTTACGCGGGAAAGGCCCACGGTCAGGAAGGCGCTGACCGTGGCTACCGGCCGGACACGGCTTGGGCTAGTTCGCGCGCGCGGCGGAGGTCTAGTTTGCCGGTGCCCAGGTAGGGAAGGGTTTCTACGCGGAAGAAATTGTCTTGGCGGGGAATCCATAGGTTGGGCATGCCGCTTGACGGCAGTTTTTCCAGGCAGAGCTTCAACTGATCTTCGGGGAGGGTGTGGAGGACGATCAGGCGCTCGCCCTTGCGCTCGTCGGGAACTGCGGTGACGACAAAAACCTGTTCGGTCGAGCCGGCGAGTTCGTGGAGTTTTTCTTCGACGCGGCCGTGGGGCACCATTTCTCCGCCGATTTTGCTGAAGCGGCTGAGGCGGTCGGTGATGGTTAGGAAACCATCGTCGTCGCGCAAGGCTACGTCGCCGGTGACGTACCAGCCGTCGCGCAACGATTCCGCGGTTTTCTCCGGGCGGTTCAGATAACCCTGCATCACGTTGGGCCCGCGCACCAGCAGCATGCCCGATTGGCCCGGCGCGACGTGCACGATTTCTCCGCGTTCGAGCGCTTCAGGGTCCACGATGCGCACGCTGATTCCCGGCAGGGGATGTCCGATGTGGCCGCGCTTTGCTCCCACCTGGCGGAATCCCGGCGCGCGGAAGTCCGGCGCGTTCACGGCCACGACCGGAGAGCATTCCGTGGCGCCGTAACCTTCGAGCGGGCGAAGACCGAAGGTGTCTTCAAACGCAAGAGAGACGCGGTCGGGGAGTTTCTCCGCGCCGACGAGCACGTAGGCCAGGCTGCCGAACTGTTCGGGGGAGCAGCGGCGAATATAGGCCTGGAGAAATGTGGGAGTGGAAAGCAGAAAGGTGACGCGGTATTTCTCGACGAGGGCGCCGATGGCGCGGGCGTCGAGGGGGCTGACGTGATAGACGGCTCCGAGACCCTCCACGGCGGGAAGCATCAACGTGACGGTGAAGCCGAAGGAATGGAAAAACGGGAGGATGCCGAGAAGGCGGTCGTGCCGGTTCAGCAAGAAGGCCTGATTGATCTGCTCGATGTTGGCGGCCACGTTGCCGTGGGAGAGGACGACGCCTTTTGGCTCTCCCGTGCTGCCGCTGGAGAAGATGACGGTGGCGGTGTCGTCGAGGCGCGAGGGCGCGGTGCGGCCCAGGGCGCGGAAGAGCATCCGCGATGGGAACAGCCAGGCCATCGCGGCGGCGGTGAGTTTTTCGGCGAGGGTTGCGCCCGCGGTGATTTCTTCCAGCAGGAGCGTGCGGCCGGGGACCTGGATCTTCAGCTTGTCGAGGAAGGCTTGCGCCGTGACCACGGTTTGCAACTCGCACTGGCGTGCGCAGGAGGCGATTCCCTCGGTGGACATGGTGTAGTTGAGGTGCACGGGGATTTTTCCGAGCAGGAGCGCGGCGTGGTTGACGAGTGCGCCGGGAATCGAAGGCGGAAGGAGGATGCCCACCATGGTCTGGCCTTCCCACACGCGGCGCAGACGGCGGGCCAGCAGGACCGCGCCGGTAAGCGCAGCGCCGAAGCGGATGCTGCCGCGCTGACCGTCGGCCATGGCAAACCGGAAAGGATGGCGGCCGGCGGTGCGGACGATGTCGAGGTCAAGCGCGGGCAGCGTGTGCATGCGCTCGGCGGCGGCCTCCGTGGTGAGTTCTTCGACGGCCTGGCGAACGTCGGGAGCAGTGGCCGTGGCCGGCAGCGGCGTGCCGAAGCTGACGGTGACGGGGTAGGGCGTTTTCTTGGGCATCTTCCAGAGGAAGCGTCCGCGTTCGAAACTGAAGATGCTGCCCCAGACGCCGTCGAGGGCCACGGGCACGATGGGCGCGTCGAGACCTTTCATGATGCGTTCGAAGCCGCGGCGGAAGGGGAGCAGGTGGCCGACGCGGGTGATCTGGCCTTCCGCGAAGATGCAGACGATGTCGCCCGAGCGGATGGCGTCGCCGGCGTCGCGCAGGGCACGAATCATTTCTCTCGGACGGAGCTGGCTGGAAATGGGGATGGCGCGACCGAGGCGCGCGAACGGGTAGACGAGCGGGTGATCGTAGATGTCCTTGAACATGAGGAAGCGGATGGGGCGATCGGAGGCGGCGGTGAGGAGCAGGGCGTCCACCCAGGACATGTGGTTGGAGACGAGTAGGGCTCCGCCATCGCGTGGCAGGTTCTGGCGGCCGCGCACGCGCAGGCGATAAATGGTGATGGTGGCGAACCAAAGAATGAGCCGCAGAAGGGAATCGGGCAGCAGCCAGCAGGTGTATGCGGCGGCGACGATGGTAAGCACCGCGCCGACGAGGAAGATCTGCCCCGGGCGAAGATGGAGAACGGTGAGCAGGACTTTATAAACGCCGGCCGCGGCGAGGATGCCGACCCACGATAGGACTCCCGAGGTTGCAATCGTCGCGCCGCGGCGGCTGTCTTCCGGCCGGTGCTGGATGAGCGCGTTGACGGGAACGGCGTAAAAGCCGGCGAAGAATCCCAGGAGTGAGAGGAGAACGGCGAAATGGAAGGGGGTGAGGCCAGGCAAGGCGAGGAGGGCGCAGAAAACCGTCATACCCAGGGCGCCGAAGGGGATCAGGCCGTATTCGATCTTGTTGTGCGAGAGGTAGCCGGCCGCGAGGCTGCCGATGCCGATTCCGATGGCGAGTGCCGCCAGCATGTAACTGCTCTGCGATTCGCGAAGGTGGAGCACGTCTTCGCCATAGAGGATGATGAGCGACTGGAGCAGCACGCCGAGGAAGAAGAAGTAGGTGTTGCCGAGGATCGCGAACGAAAGCACGCGATCGCGCCGGATGTACTTTATTTCCCGCCAGACGTCGGCGACGAAATTCAGGCGATACGGCTTTGCGGGGTCCACGGCGCTCAAGCGGGGCATGGCCAGGCTGGCGAGGAGCCCCAGTCCCGTGAAGCCCAGAAGAAATGCGCCGGACAAGTGATGCGCGCCGCGAAAATGTTCCGCCATTTCGCCCGCGGCCATGGTGCCGGTGATGATGGCCAGGAATGTGGCCAGCTCCATAACACCGTTGCCCCAGGAGAGGCGCTCTTCCGGCAGCAGTTCGGGCAGCGCGCCGTATTTTGTGGCGGAGAAGAGCGCGGCTTGCGTGCTGAGCAGGAAGACGGCGGCAATCTTCACGGGAAAGGAGTCGAGCGCGAGGCCGGCGAGCGCCATGGCCATCACGGCGGCCTCCATCCATTTTGTGCCGATGGTGACGGTGCGTTTGCTGAAGCGATCGGCGAGCCACCCGCCGGTCATGGAGAAAAGAATGAACGGGATGGAGAACACGGTGAGAACCAGGGAGACCAGGTTGTCGCGCTTTGCCTCGGTGAGGCCGGAAGCCAGGAGGTAGATCACCAGGAATTTCAGGGCGTTCTCGTTGAAGGCGCTGGTGTATTGCGCGAGGAGGAGGGCCCAGAATCCCCGTGTAGAACGGGGCGGCTGGCGGAGGATTTGCGGTGGTCCGTCGCCGGACATGCGAGTGGATGGTAACGCGCGCGGTGGGGGCTCGCAAGTGAGCGCAAAAGCCGGTTGCGTGAATGGAGCGTGAACGCGTTCGTGTGGATATGGGCAGGAGTCAGCGGCGGGGGGAGTGGGCGGAGTGGCCGAGTTTGGCGGAGATGCGGCGCGCGGCTTCTTTTACGGCTTCGATGAATTTGGGCAGGGACTGCGCGTTGACCATGGCTACCGTGCCGCTGACGCCGATGGCTGCTTCCACGCGGCCCATGGCGTTGTATACGGGCGCGCCGATGCAGCGCACGCCGATGCTGTTTTCCTCATCGTCCATCGCGTAACCCTGAGCGCGCACTTTTTCCAGTTCTTTCAGGTAGCGCGGGGCGTGCGTGATCGTTTTTGGCGTGCGCTTGGGCAGGCCGTGCGTGGCGAAGATGGCTTCCACTTCTTCGCGGGAAAGATCGGCGGCGAGCGCCTTGCCAATGCTGGTGGCGTGGATGAACATTCGGCGTCCCACCCAGGTGTTCATGCGAATGAAGCCGGGGGCTTCGACGCGTTCGATGTAGACGGCTTCGCCTTTTTCGAGCGTGGCGAGGTGCGCGGTGAGGCTGATGCGCTTGACGAGATCCTGAAGGATGGGGCGGGCCAGTTCGCGCAGGTCGAGTCCCATGGCCACGCCGTGGCCGAGGTCGAGAATCTTCAGGCCCAGCCGGTATTTTCCATCTTCCGTGTTGCGATGCAGATAGCCGCGGCGTTCGAGGGCGCGGAGGATGTAGCTCGCGGAGCTTTTGGGCATGGCGAGTTTGCGGCTGATCTCGGAATTGGTCAGACCGTCAGACCGGCGCGAAATGGCCTCGAGGATGCCGAGAGCGCGGTCAATGGCGGTGGCGGGATTTTCCTTGGCTTGGGGCATGGGAGAGCCGTGAAGGCTCAAGGATAGCGCAAAACGTGGGGCGGCCAAAATACGGAACTAATGTTCAAATTCTTGCACAGGCGGGCGGTTCCGGAGCAAGGCCCGCCCGGAACTGCTTTGTTCTGAACGCGGGAACGGCACGGGAATTGCGTGTATGCCGACGGCTCGGCACATGCCGCTGGATTCAGGTTTCCAGAATGTCGAACTTCTGTTCAGCCCGCTGAACGGTCCCTTGACGCATAACCTCTCGCTCTCTAGCATTTGGCATATTGAACATGCGTTCAGGATATCGAACGCGCTGAGATTCCCGAAAGCACCACGCAGACCGCAAACCAGGAGGAGCAGCCCATGAAATCCACAACGAAGCACAATCAGCCCCGGCCGGCAATGGAGTTGGAAGCGACGTGGAAGAAGAGCCCGCGCTGG
Source organism: Candidatus Acidiferrales bacterium (assembly GCA_035314265.1). Classification (GTDB taxonomy): domain Bacteria; phylum Acidobacteriota; class Terriglobia; order Acidiferrales; family UBA7541; genus JOPF136. The sequence goes on along the minus strand of DATFZR010000592.1, from coordinate 5,621 downwards.
GCGGGGATCACGCGGCCGTATTCGGGAGAGGATGTGGCGCGGCTGCGCGGCACGGTGCGCGTGGAGCACACGCTGGCGCGCATGGGCGCGGAACGCCTGTGGGCGCTGATGCAGACGCGGCCGTATGTGACTTCCCTGGGCGCCCTGACGGGCAACCAGGCGGTGGCGCAGGTGGCCGCGGGGCTCGAAGCGATTTACGTGAGCGGCTGGCAGGTGGCGGCGGACGCAAACCTGTCTGGCGCGATGTACCCGGACCAGAGCCTGTATCCGGCGAACAGCGTGCCGCGCGTGGTGGGCGCGATCAATTCCGCGCTGATGCGGGCGGACCAGGTGCACCACGCCGAGGGAAAAAACGGGACGCACTGGTTTGCGCCGCTATTTGCCGACGCCGAAGCCGGCTTCGGCGGCAATCTGAACGCTTTCGAACTGATGAAAGGGATGATTGAAGCGGGCGCCGCGGGCGTGCACTTCGAGGACCAGCTTTCTTCGGCGAAAAAGTGCGGGCACCTGGGCGGGAAGGTGCTGGTTTCGACTTCGGAGTTCGTGAACAAACTGATCGCAGCGCGGCTGGCCGCCGACGTTCTGGACGTGCCAACGATCCTGATGGCGCGCACAGACGCGGACAGTGCAAAGCTGATCCTGAGCGACCACGATCCGCTGGACCGTCCCTTCCTGACCGGCGAGCGCACGTCCGAGGGCTTTTTCGGGTACCGCGGCAGCACCAAGGCGGCCATCGCGCGAGGCCTGGCCTACGCGCCCTACGCGGACATGCTGTGGTGCGAAACGGCGAAACCGGATCTGGGCGAGGCGCGGGAGTTCGCGGAAGGCATCCATGCGAAGTTCCCGGGCAAGCTGCTGGCGTACAACTGCTCGCCTTCGTTCAACTGGAAGAAGCACCTGGACGAGGCCACGATTGCAAAATTCCAGAGGGAGCTGGGCGCGATGGGCTTCAAGTTCCAGTTCGTGACGCTGGCGGGTTTCCACACGCTGAACCTGAGCATGTTCGAGCTGGCCCGCGGCTACCGCGAGAGCGGCATGACGGCCTATTGCCGGGTGCAGGAAGCCGAATTCGCGGCCGAGCGGGAGCATGGCTATCAGGGCGTGAAGCACCAGCGCTACGTGGGCACCGGATATTTTGACGAGGTGGCGCAGGTGATCACGGGAGGGAAGACGGAGACGACGGCGCTGAGAGGGTCGACCGAGGAGGCGCAGTTCGAGACGAAGGCCGAAACGAAGATCGAAACGAAGGCCGAAACACCGGCCGGTCCGATCGCGGCGCCATGGCCGGCAACGCGCAACGTTCCCCAAGCGCCTGCGGCGGATTGAGCCGCGCGCGGCGCGCGCAGACCCGGGCTATCGGGGCCGCCCGGCCGGCGCAGCAGGCGCTGGCGGAGGGGCCACCCCCTGGGGTACGCGCACGTGGAATCCTTCAGGCACCTCAAAGAGGGACGGCGAAGAATCCGTAACGGAGAGCTCGGTAACTTCGTAAGCGCTGCGCTCCACGTGATGATTGTTCCGCGAATCGTCTGTGGTGAGCACCAGGCTGCGCTTCAGGATAAAGCCGGGAAGCTCGAGCACCTGGCCGCGCAGGAATTCGTCGAGCGATGGGATTCCCGTAGCGGACGAATCCGATAGCATGGCGAGGTCGGTATTGTGCTGCGGGAGCTGTTCCGCCAGCCAGAAGTGTTCAAAGACATCAACCGAGGTGGTGAGCTCTCCGGAAGCCGTGGGCTGGTGAGTGGCCATGCGCATGTGGAAGCGCAAATGCCGGGTGGGATAGCCTGCCAGCTCGGGCCCGTCATCTTCGGCAATTTTTTCGCTGGAAATGGGGTCGGCGGTCACGCGGCGGCGATCGGCTTCGTGCTGCTTGAAGGTGGTGATCGCGCTGCGCGGCAGTGAGAAGTACTCCTGTTTGGCCGGGTTGACCACCAGAAAAGTTTCGCCGCGGTCGGAGGTGAGCAGGGCGGTGCCGGCGGTGAGGTTGGGATCATCGCTGGCCTGAATGTCCAGGCGTGCATGGTCGCCTTCCACTCGCACATCCACGGAAAAGCTGGTGGCCAGGCTCACCTGGGCCCGGTAGTGAAGGCCGGGGCTCGGGGGCGAGGCCGCGGCCAGCAATGCGACGAAGAGAGAGCAAATGGGTCGCCAGAGCACGAAGTCACCAGGAATGTAAAGTGCCGGAGCCCCGGAGGAAGGCTCACTCTACTCCAGGGGGAGGGGATTTTCCAGCAGGCCAGGGAAAACGCCGGAGTTGGGGCCTCGGCGCCGTCCCTAAGGAGGGGTACTCTCAAAAAAAAGCGGCCGGGGGAACGAGCAACTCCCGCTTTTTCGTGCGCATCCGAACGGGTACAATACTAGGTTTGGGCGGGGATTCCAGTTCCTTTGGAGAGTGAATGGATCGCGTAAGACGCTTCCTGATGTCCGGCCTGCTGTTCTTGATGCTCGGCAGCATGATGTCCTGTGCCAATACGACGCCCACCCCGACGAATACGTCAGGCATCGCGGCGACACTGAGCACGCTCACGCTGAGCCCCCCTTCGCTGAATGGCGGACAGACGTCCACGGCCACGGTGACGCTTACGGAGCCTGCCCCGGCGGGCGGTGCGCAGATCATACTGAGCACGTCGAACGACACGGTGACGCTGCCCACGACGCTGATGATCACCATCCCCGAGAACGCGCTGACCGGGACATTCAAGATTCTGACGTTGCCGGTAGGTTCGAACCAGACGGCGCAGATCTCGGTGACCTATCTGACGTTCACGACTTTGCAGGCTACGTTGACGATCCTGACGCAGAATCCGCTCTCGGTGACGGGGTTCACGGTGAGTCCCACGAGCGTTACGAGCGGCCAGACCCTGCTGGGCACGGTCACGCTGAATGAGCCCGCACTATCCCCCGGGCAGCAGGTGTTCGTCACCACGAGCGACATCTCCGTGGTGCAGCCGCAGAATCCGATAACGGTGCAAACGCATCAGACCACGGCCACTTTCAGCATCTTCACGTCTCCCATCACCACCTCGCGCAATGTGACGGTCTCGGCCACGTTGAATTCCACTTCCATTCCCGTGCAGTTAACGCTGCAACCCACGGGAACCGCGGTCACTTCGATGAACATAGTTCCGTTCACCGCGGCCGGCGGCCAAAGCATGTCCGGCACCATAACCGTTTCTCCTCCCGCGCCCGCGGGCGGCGAAGCGGTGCAGCTCACGGCGGTGTTTACGAATCCGGCCACGCCCACCACCGTGCCGCTGCCGATCACGTTCCCTGCCACGGTGAACGTGCCGGCGGGATCCACGCAGGGCCAATTCACGGTGATGACCAGCGCGGTGACGAAAACGACCGACGTGACGCTGACCGCAGCACTGAACACGACGCAATACCTGTTCACGGTTGAGGTCGTGCCGTCACTGACTCTGGCGGGGCTCAACTGCCTGCAGCCCTCGGTAACCGTGGGCAACAGCATCTCGTGCAGCGCGTCTCTGAGCATCCCGGCGCCGGCGGGCGGGCAAACCGTTAACCTGACCAGCAGCAGTACGACGGCGCTGCCGGTGCCTGCGACGGTGATGGTGCCGGCGGGCACTTCGAGCCAGACATTCAACGTGGTGGGGGGAGCGGTGACGACGCCGACCCCGGTCACCATTACGGCAACCCTGCCGGGCACGACCACCACGAGCACAACCACGCCAACCATAGCGGTCGTGATCGTGGTGCCCGTCTCCGCTCTTATTCCCACCGGGTTCAGCCTGAGCGCAATGACGGTGCAGGGAGGCGCGGGGGCTGCCGGGAATGTAACCGCCACGGTGACGATTGCCGCTCCGGCTCCGCCCGGAGGGCTCCCGGTTACGTTGACCGCCAGCGATCCGAGCGTGCAGTTTCCAAACGGGCCGACAGTGACGGTGCCGCAAAACCAGACGACGGTCTCGTTTCCCATTACCACGACGGCGGTCACCGCCCTGGTAAAGGTGATGCTCACGGCTGCGTCGAACGGAAGCTTCCAGCCTGCAACATTGATTGTTGTGCCTCCGGCGGCCGTGGCGAGCCTGACGATCAATCCGGCCTCGGTTACCGGGAGCAATTCCGCGGTGGGCACGGTGACGCTGCAGAATCAGGCGCCGCAGAATGGCGTGGTGGTGACGATCGGGAGCAATACAAACTTTGCGCAGGCGGCGCCGTCGGTAACGGTGGTGCAGGGAGCGACGACCGCGATCTTTGCGATCACGACGCTGGCGGTGCCTTCGCCGGAAACGGCGACCATCACGGCCTCGATCGGCACTTCTTCTCAGCAGGCCACGCTGAGCATCGTGCCGCCGGTGGCGGACCTGCGGCTGATCTATTTCAACCCTTCGACGGTGTTTTCGGGCGGGACCTCGACCGGAACGGTGGTGCTTACCGGTCCGGCGCCGGCGCCGGGCGGCACGACGGTTGTGTTGGGCAGCAGCGTGGCCACGGTCACTTTGCCCACGATGATTGTCGTTCCGGCAGGGCAGTCCACTGCGACGTTCAACGTGAGGGCCATGACTGGAGTGACCTCCGCGACGCAGGTGCAAATCAGCGGCTCGGTGAAGACCGTGGCGTCGAACAACCTCAACATCATCCCGGTGGTCACGGCGACGGTGAGCGAGCAGATTGTGGCGGGCGGTGAAACGAATTCCACCGACTTTCCTCTAACGGCCGCATTCCAGACCTCGATTGGCGCGCCAGGAAACGACACCGGCTTCCTGACGAGCATTACGCAGACGACGGCCGTTGGCTCGGCTACAGCGTCTGCCGCGGCCTTCTCGACCTACCTGGGGGGCATGTCGTCCTTCGGGCAGGTGCGCGACATGGCGGTGGACTCGACGGGGAATGTGTTCGCCTGCGGCGTGACGCTGGATCAGACCCTGGCGACCACCAAGAACGCCGCGCAGCTCACCCCGGGCGGGGGTAAAGACGCTTTCGTTGCCGAGTTCAATAAAGCGGGCGTGCTGCAATACCTCACTTACATCGGCGGGAGCGGCGACGAGACTTGCAACAGCATGACGATCGACCAGTTCGACAACGTCTACATGCTCGGGAGCACTACGAACAGCTCCGGCATGGGAGCGACGCCGCTGATGGGCACGTCGGGGTCGTTCCAGGCCGCGAATGCCGGCGGCAGCGACTTCTTTATCGCCAAGATCATCACCACCGCCACGGCGAGCTCTTCTCCAACCGCCCGGCTGCCATGGCTGACGCTGCTGGGAGGAACGGGGGATGATTTTGGCAACGGCCGGATTGCGATCAGCCTCGCGGGAGCTCTGGTGGTCACCGGGACCACCCAATCCACAAATCCAACACCCCCTGCGATGCTGTTCCCGATCCCCCCCGGCATTGGAGTTCCGACGCTGACCGGCGTGGGAACGGCAGGCGTGGTGGTGAATATCACCGCGGACGGCACGACATTGCTGAGCACCACGCTCCTGTTTGGAAAAATCAATGGGGCGAATCCCGGTACGCCGACGGTCACCACGGCCTCGGGCGGAATGGCATTCGACACCGACGGAAACATTTACGTATGCGGGCAGACGAACGCGAGCGATCTGCTGCCGACGCTGGTTCCGAAGAGCACCACGACGGCCGCATTCCAGCCGGCGCTGAAG
>DATFZR010000591.1:0-3543 GCA_035314265.1 Candidatus Acidiferrales bacterium | reverse complement strand
GTATCTGCCCAGCGGCCATCTCGTGTTCGCGCACGAGGGCAGCCTGTTCGCGATCCCGTTCGACCTGAAGCGGCTGGAAGCGAGCGGCCGGGCGGTGCCCGTTGTGGAGCAGGTGATGACCGCTCCGGACATCGGCGGGGCCCAGTTTTCGGTTTCCGACAACGGGTCCCTGGTCTACGTCCAAGGAAAGCCAGGTGGCACTCTTGTCTCGATTGACTGGGTGGGTCGAGACGGCAAGATGCAGCCGCTCCGGCAGAAAACCGCTGACATCGGAGACGTGGAGTTCTCTCCGGACGGCAAGCGGATGGTCTTCGACGCCCGAGAGGGGCCGAGAAGCGACATCTGGATGTATGACTGGCAGCGCGACACGTTGACCCGGCTGACGTTTGGCGGTGACTCGAACTACGACCCCTCCTGGACTCCCGATGGACAGCGCATCACCTACGCGATGAGCGAGAAAGGGGCAGTCAACCTGTACTGGAAGCGCGCGGACGGGTCTGGTGACGCGCAGCGCCTTACAGATTTCAAGGGAGTAAGTTCCTACGGATCCTGGAGCCCGGACGGAAAGATCATGGCCTTCAACGCAAATGTTTCCGGCTCGCGGACTGGCTGGGACATCTACACGCTGGCCATGGAGGGGGACGAGAAGAAGGGATGGAAGCCCGGTGAGCCCAGGCTGTTTCTGGGAACTCCCGCCGGCGAAGTCCTGCCGGTGTTTTCGCCGGACGGCCGCTGGCTGGCCTACGCGTCGAATGAATCGGGGGCACAAGAGGTCTATGTTCGGCCGTTTCCCGGGCCGGGCGGAAAGTGGCAGATTTCCTCCGGCGGCGGATGGAAACCCGTGTGGTCGCACGCCAACAAAGAACTGCTTTACGTCACGCCGAGCCAGCAGATCATGTACGTCACCTACAGCTCCACGGCCGATTCCTTCCAGGCCGGTCAACCTAAACTTTGGACGGAGGGCAGATTCACGAAATTCGCTTTACACCCCGATGGAAAACGCCTTGCCGTGTTCAAGGCGCCCGATGGCGAGACGCAGTCCCAGTCCAACAAGGTCGTCTTCGTGTTCAATTTCTTCGAGGAGTTGCGCCACAAATTAGAGGCGATACGGTGATGGCATTGCCCAAGTCGGGCGCTTCACCGGGGGCCGCTGATTGGTGGATTTCTGGCCGATCGCCTGAGAGTTCAAAACGCCTTCGTTCTTCCCGCGATTTGCTGCCTCTACGCTCTCTTCTACGCCCTCAAGGGCTCGAAGCCTTCCCCGGCGTTGCCTACTCCGTAGCGCTGGCAAGCCCGGCCGAATCGTTCTGAGCGGTAAGTGGTATAGAGTCCGGTTTCAGGTGGATGACGAGCGTCGGCCGAACGGCGGGTTTCGGCTTCTACACGCTTCCGCCGCGATTTCTTGGAGGCCACGATGGAGACGGTCTGGCAAGATCTGCGCCACGGCCTGCGCATGCTGCGCAACAATCCGGGCTTCGCCGCCATCGCCATTCTGACGCTCGCCCTGGGCATCGGGGCCAACACAGCCATCTTCAGCCTGGTGGACGTGGTCCTCTTCCGCCCGCTTCCCATCTCCCACCCGGACGAGGTTGTACGCATCGTCGGCGGAAAAACCCGCGGTGTTGCCGCCTGGAGCCGCATTTCCTTCACGAGCTACCTCCAATACCGCGAGCATGCAGACGCCTTCACCGGCATGGCCTGCTATCTCGACCATCTCCCCGTAAACGTCTCCGCCGGCAAGTCGGGAACGTTCCGTCCGGCGGCCGGAATGGTTACGGGTAATTACTTTCAGACGCTCGGCGTGCAGCCCGCGCTCGGACGCGCCATTCTCCCGTCAGACGACGCTCCCGGCGCCCCGCCCGTGGTGCTGTTGAGCTTTGGGTTCTGGCGCAGCCACTTTCCCGCCGATGTTCTCGGGACGATCGTAGCCATAGACGGGCAGCCGTTCACCGTTGTCGGCGTTACGCCGGCCGGTTTCGGCGGCGTAGCCTTCGACAATATGCCCGACGTCTGGCTGCCGCTGTCCCGCGCCTTTGGCATGGATCCGATCCTGAAGAGCCAGATCCCGTTGCAGCGCGAATCCTTCCAGATATTCTCTGTGGTAGCGCGCCGCAAACCGGGCGTCTCCAACCAACAGGCGCAGGCTCAGCTGGATGCTGTGGCCCTGGGGTTGGGCGCGGGCAAGTCCATCCATGAGGATGGCTCGGCTTTTGCGCGTCCCTGGCCCGTGCTGGTGCCGGCCACGGACCAGGCCCGCAGCGGCCGCGCTTCCTACTCGTTCCTTGTCGCCGGCATCGTCGTTCTCGTCCTGCTGATCGCCTGCGCAGACGCCGCAGGCCTCCTGCTGGTCCGCGCCGAGCGCCGGCAGAAGGAAATCGCCGTCCGTCTGGCGATGGGCGCAAGCCGCCTTCGCATCGTTCGGCTCTACTTGATCGAGGGTCTGCTCATCTGTGTGCCGGGCGCTCTACTCGGCATCGCGCTGGCGTGGTGGGGAGTGGAGCTCCTGGCCGCCACCCCAAAGCCCACGCTTCCGATTCCTCTCGAGCGCGCCGCAACAGTCCTCGACGCCCGCGTTCTCGGCTTCACGCTTCTGGTGGCTATGCTGGCAGGCATCCTCAGCAGTCTGGCGCCGGCCTTCAAATCTTCCCGCTTGGACCTCATCGAAATCGTGAAAGGAAACCCGGGCGTATCGGGCGCGCTCTCCCGCGGCGTTTCTCTGCAAGGTCTGCTGGTAGTGGTCCAGATGGCCGCCTCGGTTCTGTTGCTGGCCGGCGCAGGCCTGCTCACCCGCACGCTCTGGAACGCCTCGCGTGTGCCGTTGGGATTCGATCCAGACCACGCGGTGGCCGCGTCCACGGACCCTGTCCGCCAGGGCTACGAGAGAGCCGCAGCCGCCCAATTGCTCGCCCCGCTGCTGGAATCTTTGCGCACGCAGCCCGGTGTGGAGTCCGCCGCGCTCGCTAGTTCGCTGCCGCTGCAGGCAGGCGGATCCACGTCTGTTGTTCCGGAAGGCCGCGAGTCCTTTGCCAACGAAGAGAACTTCGTGCAGTTCGTGATGGCCAGCCCTGGCTATTTTTCCACCCTGGGAATCCCGCTCATCACTGGCCGCGATTTCTCTCCGTCCGACACCGCCGGGGCCGGCGGTGTCGCCATCGTCAACCGGGCGCTGGCCCGCAAGTATTGGCCCGGCGCAGACGCGGTGGGGAAGCACGTCAACGGCGTGGGCCCGCGGGACGAGAGCTTCGTCGTCATCGGCGTCGCGGGCGATCTGGCGCCGCGCGATCCCCGGCAGCCGGCCGTTCCCGCGGTCTACATTCCCATGGCGCAGGGCTACCTGATGTTCCCCTGGCAGCCCGATATCAATCTTATCGCGCGCGCGCAGGGCGACGCGGCCGCTCTCGTTCCCGCATTGCACGCCGCCATCGCCCGCGTGGACCCCGGTCTGCCCGTCTTCCGCGTCCGCACCATGCGCGACCAGGTGGCCGGAACGCTTGAAGAGCAGCGTTTCCTTGCCCGCCTGCTCTTGCTTTTTGCCTTGCTTGC
>DATFZR010000590.1:0-4534 GCA_035314265.1 Candidatus Acidiferrales bacterium | reverse complement strand
GTGATCGTGGCCGGCGGGGCGGAATCCATGAGCCGCGTGCCCTACCTGCTGGACGCGCGCTGGGGAATGCGCCTGGGCCACCAGCAGGTGACCGACTCGATGTACCGCGACGGCTTTCTTTGCCCGATTTCCGAAATGGTGATGGGAGAAACGGCTGAGCTTCTGGCGGAGGAGTACTCCATCTCGCGCGACGAGCAGGACCAGTTCGCTCTGGAAAGCCATCGCCGCGCCGCGCACGCCATGGCGAGCTGCTACTTCAGCCGCGAGATCGTGGCCGTGGAAAAAACCGATGCGAAGGGCCGCACTACGCGAATCGAAAAAGACGAACACGTGCGGCCGGACGTGACGCTCGAGGGCCTGGCAAAGCTGCCGCCCGCGTTCGCGAAGACCGGCACGATCTCCGCCGGCAACGCGAGCGGCATTACCGACGCAGCATCTGTCGTCGTGCTGGTGGGCGAAGAGAAACTGGCGTCGCTGGCCGGACCGCCGCTGGCGCGCATTGTGGACGCTGCCGTCGCCGCCGTCGAGCCACACCGCATGGGCATTTCTCCCGTGCTGGCCAACCGCAAACTCGAAGGGCGCACGGGATGGAAGATCGCGGACTACGACGCCGTCGAATTGAACGAAGCCTTCGCCGCGCAGGTACTGGCGTGCGACCGCGAGATGCACTTCGATCGCGCGCGGCTGAATCCCAACGGCGGGGCCATCGCGCTGGGACATCCCATCGGCGCTACGGGCGCGCGGATCGTAACCACGCTGGTGCACGACTTGCAGCGCCGCAAACCGGAAGGCGCGCGGCGCGGGCTGGCGACATTGTGTGTATCGGGCGGGCTGGGTGTAGCGCTCGCCGTGGAGGCGGTATAGCCATGGAACAACGCGGACCACAGCCCCGGCGCACGACGATTGACGTCGCCATCTCCACCGTCCCGCGCGTGGCCAAAGACAATTTCCATCTCGTCCGCTACGCCACAGACGGGCCGCTGGCGCGGCTCACGCTTAACCGGCCCGAGCACAACCTGCTGAACGAGGCCATGCTGCGCGAGCTGACCTCGGGCATTGAATGGGCGGGCGACGACGAAGCGGTAAAACTGATCCTGATCGACTCCGCGTGCAAAACCTTTTCCGGCGGGATTGACGTGGGCGAGTACAGCACGCAGCGCGTCTTCCAGATGACGGATGCGTTTCATCGCGTCTTTCTGGCCATGGTGGACGTGGGCAAACCCGTGATGGTGGTGGTGGACGGCCCGGCCATCGGCGGCGGCTCGGAACTGGCCGCCTTCGGCGACATCGTGATCGCCACGCCCCGCGCGCGCTTCGCGCAGCCGGAGATCACGCTCGGCGTTTTTCCGCCGCTCGCGGCCACGATTTTCCCGCAGATCGTGGGCCCGCGGCTGGCCATGGAGCTGGTGCTGATCGGCGAACCCATCACCGCCGAGCGCGCCCGCGACCTGGGACTGGTGAGCCGCCTGGTGCCTGAAGCGGAACTCGAGAAAACCGTGAACGCGATGATTGCCAAGATTACCGCGCAGTCCGGCGCAGTGCTGCGCATGGCGAAGAAAGCCATCATCGGCGGGGTGGGCCTCTCCTTGCAGGAAGGCCTGAAGACCTCGATGGACATCTTTCTGAACGAGCTTTACAAACTGGAAGACTCGCAGGAAGGCGTGCGCGCGCTGGTGGAAAAACGGAAACCGCAGTGGAAGAACCGCTAAACGACGGAACAATTCCGGGAGAACCGCAGGGCGAACCGGAAAGCGTTTTGCCCGAGCCGGTACTGCCCCCGTGGCAGCCGGCCTTCGAGCGCGAGCGCAGCCGGCGACGCGCGCTCCTGCGGCGGCTGGCCGGGCTGATGGGCACGGGAACGCTGGCGTTTACCTTCACCACCTGGCTGCTGCTGCGGCACGAGATCCGGACGCCCCGCCCGGGATTGCCCGCGGCCGCGAGTGCGAGAGCCGGCCAGGCAGCAAAGGAACCACCGCCAGCCAGCGACGAGGCGGCGGAAGCGGCTGCCCTGCGCGAGGCCCGCGCGCAGCTTGAAGCGCTCAATCAGGACGATATCTCCGGCGCCTACGGGCATTTTTCGGCGCGCTACCGCGCGCGGGTTCCGCTGGCCACGTTCCGCAAGCTGGTGACCGCGCATCGCGACATGTTTCACACCGAAGAGCAGGACGTGAAGACGCGCAGCAAGACGGATGAACGCGTGGTGCTGGACATCCATGTTTCCTCGGATGACGACGGGGACTACGTGGCCCAGTTCACGCTGGTGCGCCTCGGAGGCCGCTGGTGCGTGGACGACCTGCGCTGGGCCTTCGACGAAAGCGACACGCACAGCTCCGCGTAGACGAACGAGCGCCGTGCGTGCGTTGCTTCTGCGCTGCATCTGGCCGCTGCAACTGGCCGCGTTGACACCCTCCACTGCGCAACATAGACTGGCTCGCGACAATTGATCGGTTCTGGTGGCGTCCCGTTCGCCCTAGGCGAGCGGGACACGAAGGGAAGGCCGTGAAAATCGGCCGCGGTCCCGCCACTGTAATCGGCCGTTGCTGCGTCCGTCATGCTCCGGAATCCGGAGTGAGACGGGCCCCACTGGTGAATCGTCCTGCCCGGCAACACGGGGCGGAACGAAGCCGGGAAGGGGCGCGCTGAAAGCTTTGTAACGGCGCCGCAGCAACCCGGGTCCCCGCTTCTATGTATGAGGGACGGCCGAAAGCCAGGAAACCTGCCAGAACCGCGTTTCCCCTGTGCTCTTCGCGAGAAAGAGCTCGGGCCAATCGCTCCGTGCTCGCGCGGGGCTTTTTTATTTGTGGCCATGCTGATGAAGATGAAGAACTCGATAATCTGGCCGGTGTTGTGCTGGCTGTTGCTGGCGCCGCTTGCCGCTCGCGCGCAGGCTGCGCAGGCGGCTCCGCCGTCCGTGCCGCCGGCTCCGGCTACTGCGTCCGCGAAGGCCGCTGAATCGCCCGTCGAATTCCACGATGAACTCGGGCGGCTGGTGCGCGTGCCCGTTGCGCCGCAGCGGATTGTGTCGCTCGCGCCGAGCCTCACGGAAACGGTGTTCGCGCTGGAGTTGGGCGGCAGGCTCGCTGGAGTGACGGACTATTGCGACTACCCGCCGGAGGCGAGCACACGCGCCCGTGTGGGCGGGCCCATCAATCCGAATCTCGAGCAAATCGTCTCGCTGCACCCAGACGTGGTGCTGGCCACGCGGGCGCTCAACCGCCCGGAAACGGTGGAGGCGCTCGATCGCCTGGGAATCCCGGTGTACACAACGGACCCGCGCACCGTGGACGATGTGATTGCCTCCACGCGGCGGCTGGGAAAAGTGCTGGGAGCGGAAGCGCGCGCCGAAGCGCTGGCCACGGAAATGGAACAGCGCATGGCGGAACTCGCCAAACGGCTGGCCGGCCGCGCGCCGCGCCGCGTCTTCTTTGTGGTGTGGACGGACCCCATCATTACCACCGGACAGCACACCTTTCTGGCGGATGCGCTGCGCCGGGCCGGCGCCGAATCGGTGATCAGCGCCTCGCAGGACTGGCCGCAGATCAGCATCGAGGAAGTGCTGCGGCAGAATCCCGAGTACCTGATCTTCTCCGGAACGCACCCCGACGACCCGCAGTCCACCATCAACGCACTGCGGAAGCGCCCGGGATGGAGCAGCCTGGAAGCCGTACGCGAAAATCGTTTCGCGATCATCAGCGACGCGATCGACCGTCCCGCGCCGCGGCTTCTGGACGCCATCGAAGACCTCGCGCGCCAGCTGCATCCCGATGCGTTCCAGGCGGCGCCCACGGCAGCCGCAGCGCGCCCGGGCGGGTGGCTCTGATGCGTGCGCTCACTCCACGGCGGCTGATGCTCACCTGTGCATTGCTCTCCGGCGTGCTGCTGGTGGTGGTGTTTTTCTGCCTGAAATTCGGCACGAGCCCCGTTTCCTTATACGATCTGGCAGCGAACCTGTTCCGTATAGCGACGGGGCAGGGCGACCAGGTGTCCTCCGACTTCCGGATGATCGTGCTGAACATCCGCTGGCCGCGCATCCTGCTGGCGATGATTGTGGGCGGATCGCTTTCCGTGGCGGGAGCGAGCTTCCAGGCGCTGCTGCGGAATCCGCTGGCGGACCCCTACGTTCTAGGCGTTTCGAGTGGGGCCGCGCTGGGGTCGATCCTCTCGCTGATCTGGGCGTCGCAGTTGCCTGGGGCCACGCCGTTCGGAGCGTTTGCGGGCGCGCTGGCCGCCACGGCGGCCGTTTACTTTCTGGGCCGGCGCGGCGGCGAATTGGACAGCTACGCCCTGCTGCTGGGCGGAATCATCACTGCGTCGTTTCTCTCCGCGCTGATCATGTTCCTGATGACCACGATTTCCGGCCGCGAGTTGCGCGGCATGGCCTTCTGGCTGATGGGCGATCTTTCCACGCCCACGCCTGTTTCTTCAGGCTGGCTGTTGCTGGTGTTGGTGCTCGGCGTGGCGGCCATTTACACCACGGCTGCGGACCTGAATCTGCTTCTCGGCGGCGAGCAGGAAGCCATACACCTGGGCGTGG
>DATFZR010000589.1:0-3194 GCA_035314265.1 Candidatus Acidiferrales bacterium | reverse complement strand
CGCAACGGGTCTGGACAATCCCCGGCTCACCCGCACTGCGCCCAATGGCGACATATTTGTGGCGGAGAGCAACCCCGGCGACGTGAAGGTATTCCGCGGATTCACGCCTGCCGGCAAACCCGAACTCATGGCCACGTTTGCGACGGGCATGAGCAAGCCCTACGGTATTAATTTCTATCCGGCGGGGCCGGACCCGCAGTACATCTACATCGGAACCACAGACGCCGTGTTGCGTTTCCCCTACCGCAACGGCGACACAAAAGCGCGCGGCCCCGCGGAACGCCTGGCCAGCCTGCCGGGCAATGCCAATCACTGGACCCGCGACATCGCGTTCACGCCCGACGGGAAGAAGATGCTCGTCTCCGTGGGCTCCGCGTCCAATGTGGACGATACAGACACCACGGCGCGCGAGAAAAATCGCTCCGTCATCCTCGAGTTCAATCCCGACGGCACCGGCATGCGCGTCTACGCCTACGGCCTGCGCAACGCGGGCAGCGGCATCGCCTTTGACGCCAAAACGGGCGAGCTGTGGTGCTCCGTAAACGAACGCGACGGCCTGGGCGACGACCTCGTACCCGACTACATCACGCACGTCCAAGCGGGCGGTTTCTACGGCTGGCCGTGGTATTACCTCGGGCCGCTCCAGGATCCTCGCCACAAGGGGAAACATCCCGAACTGCAAAGCAAAGTGATCACTCCCGACGTGCTGTTGCAGCCGCACAACGCCTCGCTCCAGTTCGCCTTCTACGACGCGAAGCAGTTCCCGTCCGAATATTGGGGCGATATATTCGCCTCGCAGCACGGCTCGTGGAACCGTTCCGTCCGCACCGGCTACGATGTGATCCGCGTTCCCCTGCATCAGACGGGCCACGCCACCGGCGAGTATGAGGAGTTCCTGACCGGCTTCGTCTTGCCCGACGGCACCGTGTGGGGGCGGCCGGTGGGAATCACAGTGGCGAAGGACGGCTCGCTGCTCGTAACCGACGACGGATCGAACTCAATCTGGCGGATTCGCTACACGAAGAAATAGCGGGCAGCAGATGGGAAATAGTCCACAGAACCCTGACGCCGCCCCGTCCGGGCTCACCGCGGCCATGGAGGCGGCCGTCGCTCCCGCCGCCGCGTGGAAGCCGAAGTTCAACCCCTGGCTGATCGCCGTTGTCGTGGCCATGGCAGCGTTCATGGAAGTGCTCGACACGAGCATCGCCAACGTCGCGTTGCCCTACATGGCGGGGAACCTGGGGGCGAGCAACGACCAGAGCACCTGGATCCTTACCTCCTATCTCGTCTCGAACGCCATTGTTCTTCCCATCAGCGGATGGTTCGCCGCGGTGCTGGGCCGCAAGCGGTTCTTCATGATCTGTCTCGTGATTTTCACGATCAGCTCCTTCCTGTGCGGGATCGCGCCCAGCCTCGCCGCCATTATCTTCTTTCGAATCCTGCAGGGGGCTGGCGGAGGCGCCTTGCAGCCGATGGCCCAGGCCATTCTGGCGGATACGTTTCCTCCTGAGAAGCGCGGCCTGGCTTTCGCCCTCTATGGCGTCACCGTGATCGTCGCGCCCACCGTCGGGCCAACTCTGGGCGGCTGGATCACAGACAACTACAGTTGGCCCTGGATCTTCTACATCAACGTGCCGGTTGGGATTCTCGTGTTCCTCATGATCCTGCGCCTCATTGAGGACCCGCCGTGGGCCAAGCGCCTTTCTGGCGCGGCGGCCCGCATCGACTACGTCGGCGTCTCGCTGCTCATCCTGGGCGTGGGCGCCTTGCAAATTCTTCTCGACAAAGGTCAGGAAGACGACTGGTTCGGCTCCAACTTCATCGTCACGCTCGCCGTTCTTGCCGTTGTCGGCCTGGTCTCCCTGGTCATCTGGGAGTGGTTCTACAAATCTCCGATCATCGACGTACGTTTATATAAGAACCTCAACTTTCTCGGCGCCAACGGCATGATGTTTATGCTCGGGCTGATGTTGTTTTCCAGCCTGGTGATGATGCCTCTCTTCCTGCAATCGCTCCTCGGCTATACGGCGGAATCTGCCGGCCTGGTGCTCTCAGGAGGGGGCTTGCTGCTGCTTTTCATGATGCCCGTCGTCGGCGTGCTCACCTCCAAGGTGCAGGCGCGCTATCTGGTGGCCTTTGGCTGGATCACGCTCTCCATCGGCATGTACATATCCGCCAGGCAGCTCGACCTGCAAATCAGCTTCTTGAGCGCCAGTACGCTGCGGTTGCTCCAGGTGTTCGGCTTGGGCTTTTTGTTCGTGCCCATCAACCTCACGTCGTACGTCGGAATGCCCACGGAGAAGAGCGGCAGCGTCGCAGGTCTGGTGAACTTCATGCGCAACATCGGCAGCAGCGTGGGAACCTCCATGGTCACCACGGTGATCGCGCGCCGCTCGCAGTTTCACCAGGAGAACCTCGTGTGGAACACCACGGCGGGAAATCTCTCCTTCACGCGTGGCGCCGCTGCAATCGCGCGGCGGCTGGTGGCCGCGGGCGTGGACCCCGAAGGGGCCATCAGAAAAGCCCACGGGCTCATGTACAACAGCGTGATCGGGCAAGCCACCACTCTGGCCTACGTGGATATGTACATGGTGCTCGCCGTGGCCGCGGCGATTATGTTTGTGCTTTCCTTTGCTTTGAAAAAGAATGCGCCCGGCGGTGGCCGCGTCGTGCTGGATTAGCCACTGGATGAACCGCGGCCTGCCGGGTCTATAATGCGTCCGTGATCCGGGTAATCACCATCGACCGCGAATACGGCAGCGGCGGCGCAGACATCGCCCGGAGCGTCTCCGAGCGATTGGGCTGGAAGCTGTGGGACCAGTTGCTCACCAACGAAGTGGCCCGCCGCATGGAATGCGATTGCAAAGTGGTGGAGCAACACGAGGAGAAGAAGGACCCGCTCTTCTACCGCCTCGCCAAGGCCTTCCTGCGCGGCAGCTACGAGGGCAGCCTCAACGCTCCGCGGCTCAATCTGGCGGATACAGACTGCATCCGCGAGTTTTCCGAAAAGGTCGTCAAAGAGGCTGCGGAACAGGGCGAGTGCGTGATCGTGGGCCGCGGCTCCGCCTACTATCTGAAGAATCGGCAGGACGCCTATCACGTTTTCGTCTACGCGCCGTTCGATGAGAAGGTCCAGCGGCTCGAGGCCGGCGGCAAAAGCAGGGCCGATGCCGTGCATCTCGCCGAAACCGTGG
>DATFZR010000588.1:0-2608 GCA_035314265.1 Candidatus Acidiferrales bacterium | reverse complement strand
CACCACAATGACCGGCCGCGACGGCCACACCGCCATCGCCCTGCCCCACGACCGCCTCCAGGAAGCCCTGAAAAAATACAACCGCCTGGCAAAGTAGCCCTTCGTAGCGCCGGCGTCCCGCGCCGGCCCGCGTGTGGCCCTCGCGGGCCGCTCGCGTAGGGGCACGGCACTGCCGTGCCCTCCTTCTTTTCTTTCCCCGTCCTCTCCCTATCCCCCCGCCTTCACCCCCAACTCCCCAAACAAAAACACCATCTCGTCCGTCGTCTCCTCAATCAACTTCCCCAGCGGCCGTCCCCCCGAATGCCCCGACTGCGTGTCGTACAGCAGCAGCACCGGCCTCCCGGACGTCGTCGCCGCCTGCACCGCCGCCGCCATCTTCCGCGCGTGCAGCGGCGCCACCCGCGTGTCCCCGTCCCCCGTCACAAACAGCACCGCCGGATACTTCGTCCCGTCCTTCACGTTCTGGTACGGCGAATACGCCCGCAGGTATTTGAACTCATCAGGCTTGTCGGCTGACCCGTACTCCGGCACCCAGAACCGCGCCACCAGAAAATTCTGATACCGCAGCATGTCTTCCAGCGGATACCGGCACACCACCGCCGCATACAGGTCCGGCCTCTGCGTCAGCGCCGCCCCCACCAGCAGCCCGCCGTTGCTCTGCCCGCGGATGGAAAGCTTCGCCGGCTTCGTATACTTCTCGGCGATCAGCCATTCCGCCGCGCCCAGAAAATCGTCGAATACGTTCTGCTTCTTCTCCCGCATCCCCGCCTTGTGCCATTCCTCGCCGAACTCGCCGCCGCCGCGCAGGTTCGGCAGCGCAAACACGCCGTCATACTCGGCAAACAGCACCGCATGCTGCGAGAAGTAAGGCGTCTCGCTCACGTCGAACCCGCCGTATCCCGTCATCAGCGTGGGCCGCGCTCCGTCGTGCGCCAGGTTCTTCTTATGCACCAGGAACATCGGAATCGACGTGCCGTCCTTCGACTTGTAATGCACCTGCTCCACCACCAGCGACGCCGCGTCTATCGGCACCGGCGGTTTCGCCCAAGTCTCCACCGCTCCCTTCGCCGCGTCCGTGTGATACACAGATTGCGGCACCACAAACGACTGGAACGCGAAGAAAATGTCGTTGCCGCTCCAGCGTCCCGACAGTCCCGAAACCGTGCCCAGCGTGGGAAGAGCAATCTCGCGCGCCATCTTTCCGCTCGTCTCAAACAGCCGCAGCCGCGAGCTGGCCTCTTCCGTATACCGCACCAGCACCTTCCCGCCCGTCAGCGCCATTCCCTGAATCACAGAAGCGCCTTCCGGCACCACTTCTTTCCAGTTCTCAGGCGATGGGTTGGCCAGATCCGCGGCCAGAATGCGCCCCTTCGGCGCTTTCCAGTTCGTCTCGATGAACGCCTTGCCGTCCGCAATCTGCGCCGTGAACCGCGCCGGAATCCCCTTCACCAGCGGCGTGATCGCCCCTCCCGATTTCAAATCCTGGACGTACACCTCGGAGTAGTCGCCCGCCGACCCGTGGAACACGTGGAAGATCAGGTAGCGATCGTCTTCGGAGAGTGACGCGCCGATCAGCATTTCAGGCCCATACGACGCCCCGAAGATTTCTTTATCCGGCCCTGCGTCCGCCCCGAAAGCGTGGTAGTACGCGCGCGGCCCTTCCTTCTTGATCAGCGTGTAGTAAATCCCGTGATTGTCCGGCGCGATTTCCATCGAGAGGTAATCCGCCTTCGGCAATCCCTCCCCCATTTCCTTGCGCGTCGCCGCATCCATCAAATGCACGGCCACTTCGTCCGCGCCTCCTTCGCGCACCCCATACGCCACAATCGAGCCATCCAGCGAAAACGCCTCGAAGTTCACGCTCGTCGTATGGTCCTTGCTCAGCGCGTGCGGGTCCACCAGCACCTCGTCCTTCCCGTTCACCCCGTTTCGCACGTACAGGATGGAGAGGTCCTGCTCCGCCAGCCGCTTCGAATAGAACACGCGTCCGCCGCGCTCGGTCGGCAGTCCGAATGCGTCGATCTTCATCAGTTCGCTCAGCCGTTTCTCGATGGCCGCCCGGCCCGGCATCTTGTCGATCGCCGCGCGAGCGTATGCGTTTTCCTTATCAATCCACGCCCGCGTCTCCGGGCTGTTCTGGTCTTCCAGCCAGCGGTACGGGTCGGTCACCTTCACCCCCGCATAGTCGTCCACCACATTGTCCCTGCGCGTCTCAGGCATCTTCGGCCCGTCTTGCGCCCCCATCATCGCCGCTCCTCCCAGCGCCAGCGCGCCCGCAGCCATCCAGCTCCAGGCACGGCCCAGCCGCGCGTCCCTGCCGAATCTAAAATCGCTCATTTCGTTTGTCCTCGATGTGGATTTGAACCGGCGTGCGGCCTACGCGGCAGACCTGCGAAGCTCTCTCTCTTCCGTTCTCCGTGTTCTCCGTCTCTCCGTGAACTCCGTGTAGAAATCCTTCTCCTCCTGCCTTTTCCGCTCTCTCCTCTTCTCCTCGCTCTACCCCACCGGCGTAGCCGTCTTCCGCGCCGGGTTGAAAAACGGCATTGGCACGACCTTCGCCCCCACCCTGTGCCGCACCGCCTCCACCGTCCATTCCATCTGCAGTTCC
>DATFZR010000587.1:0-3661 GCA_035314265.1 Candidatus Acidiferrales bacterium | reverse complement strand
TACTCCACCACAAAGCTGCTCGAAAAGATTCGCGGATTGGCGGGGGCCTAGCGTTGGGGTGAGCCCTCGTCAGCCGGGCCAGCGTCACTTCGCTGATATAGGCGCCGGCGCCGTCGCTGGCTCACGGTCGGGCCAGACGGCGGCGATCACCAGGCCCATCACGATGCCGATAGAGACTTCAAAGAACCGGTGCAACGCGACGATCCAGGGCGACTCCGTGTGCCCCACCAGCAGCACGATGACCACCGTGATCCCTGCAAAACGGAAAGCGGCGCGATCCAGATGCAGGGCGGCTGTAAGCAAGCCCAGCAGGAAAATTGCCCCTGCGGATACCCAGACGTTCTGATCGAAGTAGAGGGCCAGCAGTCCCCCCGTGAATGCGCCCAGGGCCGTGCCGATAAAGCGCAGCGTCGAGACGGAAACGGCCGCGCCGAGCGTCGATTGCAGCACGACGATCGTGGTGACCGCGGCCCAGTACGATTCCGGAAGTTTGAAGAGCCGGGCGATCAGCAGCGAGGCGGTTGCCCCGATGGCGGTGCGCGCCGCATGTTCAAACGACCGGCGGTCCAAACCGTTCGGGTCCAGCGTGTTGATTTTCACGATGTCGGCTCCCTGGCTGGGCATTCTACAGCCAGGCGAGGTTAGGGCAGCTTCCAGAGCCTGCTTCCAGGGACCGTGCGCCTCGCCCGATCCCGCCCCGGCCAGCGTGCCAGCGCGCTACGGGAGCGCATGTTAGAATTAAGTTGAGAATTCGACTGGCTGTGTTTCGACATCCCGCTCCGACCTACCCAGGGGGGTCGTCCGATCCCTCAACGCCATGATTTTGCCTGTCGTCAGCGAATTACTGGGTGCAATTGCCCTGCATCCCGCGGTGGAAGACGCGGTTGAGGGACTGCGCCGCGGCGCGCCGGATGCGCACGTTTCCGGACTGGCCGCTGCCGCCAAAGCCCTCGTCGCGGCGCACGTGGCGGAAGCCCTCAAACGCCCCGTGGTCCTGGTGACCACCACAAACGAACGCGCGGAAACGCTGGGCGAGGCGGCAGACTACTTTCTGCGCGCGCTGGGGCGCCGCACGGCGGAGGCGACCCAGGTGCTGCCGGCGCTCGATGTGACGCCGTGGGAGGGCCGCCTGCCGCATGCGGAGATTTCTGAGGAGCGCGCGGCCACGCTGTGGCGCGCGGCCACCGGGCAGGCCAGCGTGCTCGTAGCGCCAGTGGGGTCGGCCCTGCTGCGCTATTTGCCGGCGCGGGCGTATCAGGAGCTGGCGCGAACCGTTTGCGACGATGAGGAGTTGACGCTCGAAACGCTCGTCGGCTTTCTGCGCGTAGCGGGATACCAGCGAGAGCAGATTGTGGCCATGCCCGGGCAGTTCGCGCTGCGCGGGGGAATCGTAGACGTGTTTCCGCCCGAGGGCCGCTACCCCGTGCGCATTGAGTTGCTGGGGGATATGGTCGAGTCGCTGCGCGAGTTCAATCCGGAGACCCAGCGGTCCGTACGGCCCGTGGACCGGGTGACGCTGCTGCCGCTCCTCGAGGGGCGAGAAAGAGAAGAAAGGCAGGGATTGCCCGAAGAAGAACACGGAGAACACACAGGAATCCACGGAGGTCGCGGAGAGGACGAGAAAGAGAAGGAAAGAATCGGAAATTTGTTTCAAGTCGTCCATGAACCGGTCGTGGTGATGGACGAGCCCGCCGACATTTTGGAGTCGGCGGCCGAGTTTCGCGAGAAGTGGGGCAGGGCATTCGAAGATCGAGGCGTGGGATCGCGAGAAGCGCCCGTTGAAGATTTCGTCCTCTCCGATGCCGAGTGGGCCGCCGCGCTCGAAAGCTGCCAGAGGGTCTCGCTCGAACGGCTCGCGCTGGGAGATTCGCGCGGCGTTGGCGGCCAGGTGCTTTGCCAGCCTACGGTGCACTACCACGGGAATCTGCCGGCGTTCCTCAACGAGGCGCGCGGCCGTTTGCAGGCGGGCGAGCAAATCCTCCTGTCGTCAGCCACGCCCGGAGAGACCGAGCGATTGGCGGAGATTCTGCGCGACGCGGAACTGCCCTACCGCGTGGGCGAAACGACCGTAGGCCCTTCTGCCTCGACCGCGGCCGAAGAGACGTTTGCCGGGAGCCTTCCGGCCGTCACGTTGATTCGCGCGCCCATGGCGGAGGGTGTGGCGCTGCCGGAGCTGCGGCTCGCGCTCTACGGCAATACAGACATTTTTGACGCCCAGGTGGCCGGAGAACGCGCCCCGCGCAGGGGAGCGCGCCCGAAGACGGCCGTCTTTGCCAGCGATTTTGGCGATTTGCAGCCCGGCAACTTTGTGGTTCACGTGGACCACGGCATCGGCCGCTTCGACGGCCTGAAGCGCATGGAAACCGGTGGCGCGCGTCCGGAAGGCGCGGGACGCGACCTCGAGTTCATGCAGCTCACCTATGCCGATGAGGCGCGGCTCTATGTGCCGCTCGAGCGCATGGACCTGGTCCAGAAGTACAACGCGCTCGGCGCAGCTCCACCGCCGCTCGACCGCCTGGGCGGCACGGCCTGGGCCACGCGAAAAGCGCGCGTGCGCAAATCCGTGGCCGAGATGGCGGAGAAGCTCCTGCGGCTCTATGCCGAGCGCAAGATTGCCAAGGGGCACCGCTTCTCGCCCGATTCGCCGTGGCAGAAGGAATTCGAAGACGCCTTCGAATTTGAAGAAACGGCCGACCAGATTCGCGCCATCGAAGAGGTGAAGCGCGACATGGAGGGCGAGCAGCCCATGGACCGCCTCCTCTGCGGCGACGTCGGCTACGGCAAAACAGAAGTGGCCATGCGCGCCGCGTTCAAAGCCGTGGAAGACTCCCGGCAAGTGGCCGTGCTGGCGCCCACCACCGTGCTGGCGTTCCAGCACTGGGAGACGTTCCGCCGCCGCGCCGCAGCGTTTCCCATGCGTATTGAAATGCTCAGCCGCTTCCGCACGAAGGCGGAACAGAAAGTGGTGCTTGCGGATCTCGAAGCAGGCAAGGTAGACGTGGTGATCGGCACACACCGCCTGCTCTCAAAAGACGTGCTCTTCCACAACCTGGGGCTGTTGGTGGTGGACGAAGAGCAGCGCTTCGGCGTCGCCCACAAAGAGCGCATGAAAGAGATGCGTCGCGAAGTAGACGTACTGACGTTGTCGGCCACGCCGATCCCCCGAACGCTGCACATGTCGCTGGCCGGATTGCGCGACATGTCGCTGATCGAGACGGCGCCCAAAGACCGGCTGGCGATCCAGACGGTGGTGGCGCCCTTCGGAGAAGGGCTCGTGGGGCGGGCGATTCAGGAAGAGCTGGCGCGCGACGGGCAGGTGTTCTTCGTGCACAACCGCGTGGGGTCCATCGTTTCCATCGCGCGGCTCGTGCAGCGCCTGGCGCCGAGGGCCCGCGTGCTGGTGGGCCACGGGCAGATGGGCGAGAAGGAACTCGAAAAGGTGATGATGAAGTTCGTCCGCCACGAGGCAGACGTGCTCGTGGCCACCACCATTATCGAGAACGGCCTGGACATTTCCAACTGCAACACGCTGATCGTGAATCGCGCGGACCGCATGGGCCTCTCCGAGCTGTACCAGTTGCGCGGGCGCGTGGGCCGCTCGAGCGTGCGCGCCTACGCCTACCTGCTGGTGCCGCCAGACGTGCCACTTTCCGGCGAGGCC
>DATFZR010000586.1:0-2502 GCA_035314265.1 Candidatus Acidiferrales bacterium | reverse complement strand
CAGCCCCCCAACTCCGCGAAGCAGGAGCCCAAACAAGCAGAGGAACAACCAGGAGAAGCCGAGTGAGCGCCAACCGGTGTTGGCAGTCTCCGTCCGGTCTCCACGCCGAAGTTTGCCCGCCGGGGTGTCTGGCGGGCGCCTCCGCGCCCTCCGCGTCAATCCCGAATCCTTGTTCTTCGATCTTCGCTTCTGAGGATTTCCTGGCCACTGGCCACTGGTCACTGGCCACAGTCTTTCTAACTCCCGTAGAATCTGCACTTACGTCACTCCATCACTCCATTTCGCATAACTCCTTTGGAATGTGCACTTACACACGGTGTGGGCGGGGGGGCAGCAAATGGCGGAACTTGCCTTGTCGCTCAGTTGCCCTTCTATCTGCCCTTACTCTACTTATGTTAACTTCCAATCCTCGGAGAAAAGGCCCATATCTATGCCCAATTCCATGCCAAATCCCATGCCCAACGCTATGCCTAACGCAATGAACGAGCTCCTGTCCTGGCGTCCCGAGTTTCCGATCCTGGAGACGTCTACCTACTTGATATCGAACTCGCTGGGCGCGATGCCGCGCGCGGTGCGCGAGCGCATGGCGGCTTACACCGAGTCGTGGGCCGTGCGCGGCGTGCGCGCGTGGGAAGAAGAGTGGTGGACGATTGCCGGTGAGGTGGGCGACAAGATTGGACGCGTGATTGGGGCGCCGCCGGGGAGCGTGTCTGTCCATCAGAACGTTACGCTCACGCAGGCTGCGATTGCGTCGTGCTACGACTACAATCTGGTGCGAGCCGGAGGCGGGGGACCGCGAAACAAAATCGTACTGGTGGACCTGGAATTCCCTTCCATCCTTTATTTCTACCAGGAGCAGCGGCGCTACGGCGCGGACGTGATGGTGGTGCCGAGCGACGACGGGATCCATCCTCCTATCGAGCGCATCCTGGACGCGATTGACGAGCGCACGCTGCTGGTGCCGATCTCGCAGGTGCTTTTTCGCAGCGCGGCGATTGTGGATGCGCGGGCCATCGTGGAAAAAGCGCAGCGCGTGGGGGCGCACGTGGTGCTGGACGTGTTTCAGGCCGCGGGAACGTTTCCTGTGGATGTGACCGCGCTGGGCGTCGAATACTGCGTGGGCGGCGTGCTGAAGTGGCTGTGCGGCGGGCCGGGCGTGGGGTATCTGTACGTGCGTCCGGACCTGGCGCCGAAACTGAATCCGGCCATCACCGGATGGTTCGCGCACAAATCGCCGTTTGCGTTTGACCCGCGGCCGATCGAGCGCACGGACTCCGGATACCGCTTTTTGACCGGCACGACGCAGGTGCCCGCGCTGTACGCCGCGGGGCCGGGGCTCGACATCATCGCCGCGGCGGGCGTGGAGAATATCCGCCGCAAGTCCATGGCGCTGACGGCGCACCTGATCGCCGGGGCGCAGGCGCGCGGGTGGCGGGTGAACACTCCGCTCGATCCGGCGGCGAGGGCGGGCACCGTGTCGATTGACTGCCCGCACGCGCAGGACGTGGCGCACGAGCTGGTGGCGCGCAACATCCTGGTGGATTACCGGCCGAAGGCCGGCGTGCGCATCTCGCCGCACTTCTACAACCGGCAGGAGGAGCTGGACCGCGCGCTCGATGCGATCAGCGAGATCGTTGCGGCACGCGGGGCTGCCGCCGGCCAGCCAGTAACGCGCTGAGCGGAGGAATTAGCGGGGAAACCGAAAATCGAAAAACGGCCGGACGAAGGCCTTCTGAAGACCTTTTTATGGAACAGGCTCCCGATGTCAGTTTATTTGCCGCCGAGCGGCGCAACATGGTGGAGCGCCAGGTACGCGGGCGCGGCGTGAGCGATGCGCGCGTGCTGGAGGCGATGGGCGTGGTGCCGCGGCACCTGTTCGTGCCGCCGGAGTGCGTGGAGAGCGCCTACTCGGACCATCCCATCGCCATCGGCAACGGCCAGACGATTTCGCAGCCGCTGATGGTGGCGCTGATGACGGTCGGGCTGGAACTGACGGGCACGGAACGCCTGCTGGAAGTGGGCGCGGGATCGGGCTACCAGGCGGCCATCCTGGGCAGGCTGGCGCGCGAGGTGATCGCGCTGGAGCTCGATCCGGGGCTGGCGGCGGCCGCGGCACGGCGGTTGGCCGGGCTGGGCATCGCGAACGTGCAGGTGCTGGCGGGAGACGCGTCAGGTGGTTACCCGCCAAAGGCTCCGTACGACGGCATCGTGGTGTCGGCGGCGGCGAGCGCTGTGCCGCAACCGCTGCTCGAGGAGCTGGCGGAAGGGGGACGGCTGCTGATTCCCGTGGGATCGGAGGAGGACCAGGAGCTGATGCGCTTCCGGCGGACGGGCACGACGTTTGAGCGCGAGGTGCTGTCGCGCTGCCGGTTTGTGCCGCTGCTGGGCGTTTATGGACGGCGCAGGCGAAACGATGTGGCGGAGGGTGGCTCGCGATGAGCGAGCCGGGACATTCCGCTGCAGGGGCGTCTGCAAATGCGTCTGCTATGGCGATATCGTTAT
>DATFZR010000585.1:0-8388 GCA_035314265.1 Candidatus Acidiferrales bacterium | reverse complement strand
CTCCGCTGAGGGCCGTCCAAAATGAACTATCGTCTGGATTCCGCATAGGCATCTCCGGAGGAAGCCTGATGAAAAAGCGCTCAGCCTGCACCGCCCTTGCGGCCATCACAATCTTTGGAGTTCTGTCCTAAGCCCGCGCCGCGGCTTGCAGTTCGGTCCACAGCGCTTCCACGTGGCGGCGTTCCGTCATCTCCGCGCCGATAGACACGCGAATAATCTGTTTGCCCTTCAGTATGGACGGCGTCAGGTAGGCGCGCCCGCTGCGGTTCACGGCGTCTGCGATGCGCAGGTTGTGCGCATCCACCTCGGCTTCGTCTACTCCCGCAGGCACGTGGCGGATGCACAGCGTTTGCAGGTGCACGGGCGCGGTGCGCTCCCAGCCTGGCGCGGTATCCACCGCCTCCTTCAGCCACTGCGCGTTCTGTAAATCACGCCGTAGCCGCGCCTGCAATCCCGCCACACCCTGCTCGCGCAGCACGAACCACAGCTTCAGCGCGCGGAAACGACGGCCGAGCGGAAGCCCCCAGTCGCGGAAGTTCTTCACCTCCGCGTCGTGCTGCGTGCGCAGGTAGGCCGGATTAGTAGACATGGTGCGGACCAGGTGCAGCGGGTCTTGCACGAAATAGGCGCTGAAGTCGGAGCCGACGCCCAGCCACTTGTGCGGATTCAGCACGACGGAGTCCGCGCCCTCGATCCCCTGCCACATCCACCGGCATTCCGGCAGGATCATCGCGGAGCCGGCCATGGCCGCATCCACGTGCAGCCACGCGCCCCACAGTTTCGCGAGCATGGCCATGTCTGAGACGGGATCGATCGCCGTGCTGTTTGTGGTGCCCGTGGTGGCCACCACGGCGCAGGGACGCATGCCGCGTTCGTCGTCGTCCTGCATGGCGATTTCCAGCTTCTTCGGGATGAGCGCGTGGTTTTCGTCCGTCTCGATCAGGTGCAGATGCGCCTTTCCGAAACCCGCCAGCAGCGCCGCCTTCCACACGGAACTGTGGCTTTCTTCCGACGCGTACACCACCAGCGGCTTTTCCTCGGCCTGCATGCCGCCGCGCGACTGGCTGAAATTTGTAGAGCGTTCGCGGGCGCACAGCAGGGCGCAGAGCGTGGCGGTGGATGCGAATCCCTGGATCACTCCGGTGAATTGCCGCGAGAGGCCCACCATCTGCCGCAGCCAGTCCATCACCACCTCTTCGATTTCGGTGGCCGCGGGGCTGGTCTGCCAGCTCATGCACTGCGCGCCCAGGCCGGCGGCGGCCAGGTCCGCCAGCACGGAGGCGAACGAAGTGTTGGAAGGGAAGTAAGCGAAGAATCCGGGGTGGTTCCAGTGCGTGATGCCCGGCAGGACCACGCGGTCCAGGTCTGCCAGCACGGCATCGAGCGTCTCGCCGCGCTCCGGCGGCGCCGCCGGCAGTTGCGCCCGAATCGAACCGGGAGCCACGGGACTCATCACCGGCAGCCGTTCGATCCCCGCGCGATACTCCGCAATCCAGTCCACCAGCGCGTGCCCCGTGCGGCGAAACTCTTCAGGCGTCATATGCGCCCCCCAGTGGCGCGGGCATTTCTGCCCGCGCGCCCGAAAATCATACGGCATTCAGGCCCATCCGTGCGCATAGTAGGCCCGACCAGGCCGACCAGGCCGACCAGCGTGTCCGCCCCCTTGCCCGTGCAGCGTCCTGACACTACATTTCGCAAGATCCGAGAAGTAACTTCCCCCGCCCTTCGTTAATCTAGGAAGCGTCACCGGAGGGACCCATGGAAAACACGATCTTCCGTCTTTCGCGCGTCGGCACCATCCTGCTCGGCGTGACGCACATGCCGCGTTCCATCGCGTTTTACCGCGACACGCTGGGCCTTCCGCTAGCCGCCCAATTCGAAAGCTTCGCCTTCTTCAACGCCGGCACCATCACGCTGGCGCTCAGCGAAGGCCTGGCCCGAGCCATCCCCCAAATCGCCGGCGCCACAGAAGTGGTCTTCTCGGTAGACGGCGTGCGCCAAGCCCACAAAGCCCTGCACGAAGAGGGCGTGGCCTTCACCATCGAGCCCCGGCAGGTAGCCGGCCCCAACTGGGCCGCCAATTTCGACGACCCTGACGGCCATCACCTCTCCATCTTCGGCCCGGAGTAGCACAGGCAATCCTGCCTGTGCCCCTCGCTGCGTAACCTCAAAGCTCCGGGTTGGGCTGGGTCGAACCCCGTCACCCTGTCCTCTCGCGCTGGTTACTTCGTCCTCAAAATTGCCGGTTGCGGCGCCGCCTCCGGAAGTTCGTATCTCCGCGGTGCGCAGCACGCCGAACCCAGCCGCGCAATGTCCTTTCGCATTTCAGGCTGCCGCTTCAAGTGCCGGAGCGTCTCCCGCAGGATCTCCGCAGCGCCCGCGTCTTCCGGCGTCGCCAGCCGGTAGTGCATCCACTTCCCCTCGCGCCGGGCGGCCACCATGCCGGCCCGGCGGAGGTACGCGAGATGCCGTGAGATCTTCGGCTGGCTGATCCGCAGGATTTCCACAAAGTAGCAGACGCAAATCTCGCGGTCCGCCACCAGGTTCAGCAGCCGCAGCCGCGTGGGGTCCGCCAGCGCGCGGAAGAGCAGGTCGAGCCGTGCGCCCGTCCGTTTCGTCTTCACCGCGCCAGTATACAATAGATGCGCCTTGACATATGTATCCCGGCTGCACTACGCTTATCGCATGCGGATATGCGTATATGACAGGCCCCGGAAATGCCATGCTGATGGCCTATAACGTCCTCTTCCTGTGCACCGGAAATTCCGCTCGTTCCATCATGGCCGAGGCCCTCCTGAACCACAAAGGCAGGCCCACCTTCACGGCCTACAGCGCGGGGAGCCATCCCACAGGCGCCGTCAGGCCGGAGGCTCTGCGCCAGCTTGAGTTTGCCCGCCTCCCCACTCAAGGTCTCCGCAGCAAGGACTGGAGCGAATTCGCGAAACCCGGTGCGCCACGGATGCACTTTGTCTTCACCGTCTGCGATGCCGCAGCCAGGGAAGTCTGTCCCATCTGGCCCGGCCAGCCCATGACCGCGCACTGGGGTCTCCAGGATCCCGCCGCCGTGCAGGGGACGCCCGAAGAAATCGAACGGGCGTTTCGCGACGCGTTCAGGGTTCTCGAACGCCGCATCAGCCTTCTCCTATGCCTGCCTATTTCCAAGCTGGACACGCTGGCCATCAAAAGAGAAATCGACCGCATAGGACAGCAATGACCGGGCCACTCTCAGGCCGTCTCACGGCAGAGTTCCTGGGTACGGCGTTTCTCGTGGCGGCCGTGGTGGGTTCGGGCATCATGGCGGAACGTCTCGCCGGTGGAAATATCGCTTTGGCTCTGCTCGCCAACACGATCGCTACCGGCGCGGCCCTGATCGCCTTGCTCCTCGCGTTCGGCCCCATCTCTGGAGCCCACCTCAATCCCGCCGTTACGCTGGCCTTTGCTTTGGAAGGTGAACTGACGTGGGCGCAGGGCTGGGGATACGTCGCGGCCCAGTTCCTCGGAGGAGTCGCCGGGACCTTGGTAGCCCATGCGATGTTCGCCCTCCCAGCCATTTCCATTTCCCGGCACGCGCGTAGCGGCCGCGCCCAGTTCCTAAGCGAGTTCGTGGCCACCTTCGGCTTGATGTCCATCATCTGGGGATGTTCGCGCGCCCGGTCAGCCGCCCTGCCCTTCGCCGTGGGTGCTTACATTGCCGCTGCGTATTGGTTTACAGCTTCCACATCGTTCGCCAATCCGGCCGTGACGTTGGCGAGGTCGCTGAGCGACACATTCGCCGGGATTCGACCCACTGATATTCTCCCGTTCACTCTCGCGCAGCTCCTGGGCTCGCTGGCATCGACGCTGCTCTTCCGATGGCTATCGCCGGCTCCGGCGCGCGAACACGGCAACGCCGCTCTAGGCGTCGCAGTGAGCGGCCTGGATGCGCTGGGGAAGACAGTCTGATGAATGTGTGCCTGTTGCCGCGCAGGCGTTTGAACCGCATGCGGAGGAGGAAACGATGGATTCGGAGAATCTGAAGGAAGCCGTAAAAGAGAAGTACGGAGAGGCGGCAAAGCGGGTGTCCTCAGGCGCCGGCTCATCCTGCTGTGGCACCAGCCCCGCGTCCGCGATCGAGGGATGCGACCCGATTACCTCAAACCTCTACGGGGAGGGCGAAGCCGCAGCCGTGCCGGAGGCCGCGCTGAAAGCCTCGCTCGGTTGCGGCAACCCGACGCTGCTGGCGAAGCTTCAGCCCGGCGAGATCGTCCTCGACCTCGGCTCCGGCGGCGGCATTGACGTTCTTCTCTCCGCTCGCCGCGTCGGCCCCACTGGAAAAGCGTTTGGCCTCGACATGACGGACGAGATGCTGGCCCTGGCTGAGGAGAACAAGCGCAAGTCCGGCCTCGTCAATGCCGAATTCTTGAAAGGCGAAATCGAGAACATTCCGCTGCCCGAGAACGCCGTGGACGTAATCGTGTCCAACTGCGTGATCAATCTTTCCGCCGACAAGGACCGTGTGCTTCGCGAGGCTTTCCGCGTCCTGAAGCCCGGCGGACGCCTGGCGGTTTCCGATGTGGTGGTGCGTGGCGAGGTCCCGCCGGAAATTCGCCGCAGCATGGAGCTCTGGGTCGGCTGCGTCGCCGGAGCGCTTACGGATGAGGAATATCGCCGCAAGCTGGGCGCGGCAGGCTTTGAATCCATCGAGATCGAAACCACCCGGGTCTACAGCGTCAGCGATGCAGGGCAATTCCTCCAGGCGGCTGGGCTCGACGCGGATGCTGTCGCCCGGGAAGTGGAAGGCAAATTCACCAGCGCCTTCGTGCGTGCCCACAAGCCCTTGAAGGCTGTTGCCTGTTGCGATTCGTCCTGTTGTTCCTCGTGATCGAAGGGATGCGACAAGCGGATGAAGACACAGCGCGTCGCGACGAGATGCGACCCCGGGCGTCTTGACTTCCCGGTCCAACGCGGTAGCCTTGGTTGACGATGCATGCCGCCCGCTCACTGCTGCTGGGGACGCTGGCCATGGCTCTGATGGTCTGGGCGTTCGACTGCTCCGGCGCCACCTCCGCCGATGAAGCGATGGACTGCTGCAACTCGATGCCCTGTTCCCACGAACACGGCAAGGACTGTTGCAAGGACATGGCTTATCAGCACGCGCCCTATGTCAAACCTTCTGCGGTACGTGGCGCTTTGTCTTCCTCCCTGGTCGTTTCCGTACTGTTGGGATCCCGAGAGACGAGCATCCCGAACTCTATAGTTGCTCAGGCCGGCTGGCACAATCATTGGACGCTGGGGACATCCCCACCGCTATTGATACCTCTTCGCATCTGATCTGACTCTCCCGCTTGCTCGTGGCCTTCCGGGCGTGGTGTGTCCGGAACTGTCTCCAATTGAGGGAGGAGGAGAGGTCATGCGTGACACTTACCGGCAAATTGCTGTGCTTTGCGTTCTTGGACTGGTTCTGGGACTGTTCCCGGGCCTGGCCCCCGCGCTTAACGCGCAGGGCCCCGCGCCGGAGACCGCCCCGCCGCTTTTTCCCGGCGGCGGTCTGGTTTCCTACAACTCGGTATTCACCACCCGGGGCGAAATGGCGGGAGCGCTCGGAACTCTCCCGCCCGCGGCGCGCCCGACTTTCGCCTACCGGGGAGAATTCAATCTCACCTGGGGTTTTCATCCGAATTTTGACCTGGAGATCTTCGCTCCTATCGTGACAAATCACTTCCAAAACGCCGGCGAGATCGGCCAGCCGGTCGAGGGCGGGACAGGGTTCGGCGACATCACGATCCTCGCAAAGTACCGCTTCTACCGACGGGACTCGCAGCGCGGCACCACGCAAGCGTCGGTAACGTTCGGGACGAAGCTCCCCACCGGGCGCACCGATCTGCAAGGCACGGACGGGACGCGGCTCCCTGCAAGCTTGCAGCCCGGCTCCGGCTCGGTGGATTTCTACCTCGGAGCCAGTTGGACCTACACGGGACTCTTCCGCTTGAGGCGGCTTGTGGCCGATGAGGACTTTCACTCTCTGCTTCGGACAACCGGCACCCAGTCCACGCGCCTCGGCAGCGATCTTGAATCGCGATTCTGGCTGTCGTACCGGCCGTACGAATCGAAGAGCGTCACCCGCGAATGGTTCATTGGCCCGGCACTCACTTGGCTGCATTCAGGCGACGATCGCGTTGCGGGCGTCACTACACAGGGCAGCGGCGGCAACGCGCTGTTCGCAGGCGTCAGCACGTATGTAGGCCTGCGTCCCGGGATGCACGCCTGGCTCGCGCTCGATTGGGACGTGCTCCACTCCATGGGCGGTGCTTACTCGCCTGTGCGGCGCCGCGTCAGCTTCGGCATCACGCAGCAGTTCCATTTGGGAATGATACGAAAGGAGAAGAAATGAAAGCCAGAAACCTCGTGTTCCTGCTGTTGCTCGGTGTGACCGCCGCGCCCGCCGTGCAGGCGCAGATCCAGCACGTCCAATTGCGCGTGGAGGGCATGACCTGAAACTTTTGAGCCTACGGGGTGCAACAGCACCTGGGACGCCAGGCTGGCGTCCAAAAAGCCGAAGTCAGCTTGCGGGATGGGCTCGTGGAGGTCACGCCCAAGGAAGACGGGCAGATCGATCCCTCACAGCTCTTGAAGGCTGTCTACGACAGCGGTGTTTCGGTCGTGGAGATGAGCATGACCGCGCGAGGCCGCGTCACGAAGGACCCTGCGGGCGGCTTCTCCCTCCAGGTCTCCCCGGCCCGCTCGTTCGCAATAGAGCCCGGCGAACTGGAGAAATCTCTGGAGGCGGTCGCGGGCACCGGCGCCCAGATTACCCTGCGGGCACTGCTCTACAAGAAACCTGTGGGAAAAAAGAAAGGGGAGCAGCCGGTGGCGCTCAAGCTGGTTGTCCTCGAGATTCAAAAGAGGGAATGAATGAAGCGGCCGATGCTGGCTATTGTGCTCGTCCTGGCGGCCTGCTCCGTTGGTGTCGCTGCAGCGGAGCGGCTGCAAGGGCGGGAAGCCCCCGTCCCGGCGGGCGAGATCAACTCCCGGCTACCCCCGTTCTCCGTAAGAGACCTGCGGGGCCACACTATTTCTTCCGCGGATTTTCGCGGGAAGGTTGTCCTTGTGGACTTCTGGGCCACATGGTGCGAACCGTGCAAGAAGGAGATGCCCGCCTACCAGAGACTTGCCGACCGATATGGCCCGCAGGGACTCGTGGTCATCGGTTTCAAAATGACGGACATGCCGGACACCGAGAATCCCGCGCGCTTCGCGCACCGCATCGGAGTGCGCTATCCGCTGGCGGTGGCGTCGATCGAATTGATCAAGGAGTTCGGCGGCATCGAAGGTTTGCCGACGACTTTGCTCTACGACCGGCAGGGAAAGCTGGTCAAGAAGGTTATCGGCTTCGAGTATTCCGAGGCGTTTGAGGCTGCTGTGAAAGCTGCTCTATGACAGAGCAGCAAGATGCGCGCACGCCGTAGGCGCGCGATTACCGGACCAGCGCGCCGACTTTCCGCATCTGGCCGGCAAACGCCCCGGGCTCAAAGTACGACGGGTTTTCCAACTGCTGGAAGAGGACGTTGATGGCCGCGCGCACTTCCGCCGCGTCGCTGGCCTTCGCCTCTTTGCTGTACGCGATGTACAGCGAGTCGAGCGCCATGGCCGCCTGCTCGCCGCTGCGTTCGCCGGCATAGGCGATATGGTCCGCGTCGCCGGTAATCGCGATCATCACGCGCTTTGCCGTCGCCGCGTCGTACGTCATGGTGTCGAATTTTTCCGCCAGGCGCGCTGCCACAGGCGCAGCCGCTCCCGCCGCGGAGACCACCGTGTTGGGGTCCGGATTCAGCTTGTTCACTTCCGTCTGGACCTTGCCCACTTTGCCAGCCAGGTCCTGGGCAGTCGCCGGGTCCACCGCCTCCACGAGGTGCATGAACACCACGTACCGCGACGCCTGCCACGGGGGATCGCCCGCGCGACGGTCCGAATAGCCGTGCTCCTGCCGCCAGCTCTGTGCGGCAGGACCAAGCGCGTGATGGCACGCAAAGCAATCGAGTTCTGAATATTCCGGCCAGACCTTGCCCTTGGCGCGCCAGGAAACGCGGTCGAGCGCCGCGCGCAGTTGCGTGGCCTGTCCCGTGCTCCACTCCCGCATGCCCAGCATGTTCGCGTCTTCGGAAGGCTTGCCCGGCGCCGATTCGCGCGGGACCTTCCAGTGCCGCGGCATCGCCGCGGAGAAGGAGTCCAGCTCAAAATAAAGATCGGGGTGGCCGCCGGCGATCATTTCGTGATCCACAAACTGGTTCTGATTGCCCAGGTGGCACTCGAGGCACTTTTCGGTGCGGTGGATCACGTTGCGCGTATCCACCATGCCCAGCTTCACGGAATCTTCATGCGACCAGCCGCGCGTGGTATGCCCGCCCAGCC
>DATFZR010000584.1:0-4738 GCA_035314265.1 Candidatus Acidiferrales bacterium | reverse complement strand
AATTTCCAACTACCACCGCCAGCCAAGTCGTGCAACCCCGGGAGTATCTACCTGTCACAAAAGCACTGTGGAGAAAGAACCACAACGCTTTACTCAGACTTTCTGAAGAGTGCCACGTCGTCATGATGACGGATTCAGAGGTTGACTGTGAGACGAGAGCAGTGCCTGCATCATCAAGCCGATCATGAACGCGTTCGCAGTCCGGGCCCCACGTGGAGGCCGCTCTCATTCCCTGACGAACCGCTTTCCTTCCCATCCGCCTGATCAGCAGGTCACTTGTTCCTTTCGCGTCGCACGCCAGGAACAGAGCAAAGTACCGCGAAGGAAGCGAAAGTCTCGAGGGCCAATCCTCTAGCCGCGGTATCTCCAGGAGAAAGAAGAATCTTTCCTTAGGATGCAGGATTGGGTCGTTATGGATTTGTCTGGTTGTTTTCTGGATCGATCGCCGCATTAGGGCAGGCACAGGGCCTAGACATTGAGAGAGATGAGCGTCGTGCGGGGCCGCGGCGCGACCGGCGGAAGTTTGGAACGGTCCACGGGACGGTAGAGCGTGTCGCGCTCCACCGGTTCGTAGCCTGCCTCGCGGATCAGGCGTTCAAGGTCGGCGCGCGTCATCTCCTGCGGCGTGGTGGCGCCCGCATCGTGATAAATCTTCTCTTCGATTACGGTGCCGTCCATGTCGTTCGCGCCGAACTTCAGCGCGACCTGGGCGATGCGCTCCGTCAGCATGATCCAGTACGCCTTGATGTGATCGAAATTGTCCAGCAGCAGCCGCGCCACCGCGATGCACTTCAAATCGTCGAACCCGGTCGGTTTCGGCAGGTGCGAGAGCGCCGTGTTCTCCGGATGGAATTCGAGCGGGATAAAGGCCACAAAGCCGTGGGTCTCGTCCTGCAGTTGGCGGAGCAGCAGCATGTGCTCCACGCGCTCTTCAAGCGTTTCGATGTGGCCGAACAGCATCGTGGCGTTCGAGCGCAGGCCCAGTCCGTGCGCGGTGCGCGCGATGTCCAGCCATTGGCGGCCGCTGGTCTTGTGGTCGCAAATCACCTTGCG
Source organism: Candidatus Acidiferrales bacterium (assembly GCA_035314265.1). GTDB lineage: Bacteria > Acidobacteriota > Terriglobia > Acidiferrales > UBA7541 > JOPF136. The sequence goes on along the minus strand of DATFZR010000584.1, from coordinate 3,685 downwards.
CACGCGCGGATTAAAGATTTCCGCCCCGCCGCCGGGCATGGAGTCCACGCCCGCATCCTTCAGCTTCTGGAGCACATCGGGCACTGAGAGCTTGGTGATGCGCGACATGTACCCGATCTCGACCATGGTGAATACTTTCAGGTGAACGTGCGGGTGGCGCTGCTTCAGCCCGCGAACCAGGTCCAGGTAATAGTCGAAGGTCAGGTCAGGATGCAGGCCGCCGACGATGTGAAACTCCGTGGCGCCCTCGGCCACACCCTCCGCGGCGCGCTGCCAGACTTCGTCAAGCGCGTAGGTGTAGGCCCCGGGAGCGTCGGGCGAACGGCCAAACGCGCACAGGCGGCAATGCGCCTCGCACACGTTGGTCGGGTTGATGTGCCGGTTGATATTGAAGTAGGTGGTCTTGCCGTGGCGCTTCTCGCGCACGAAATTCGCCAGCCAGCCCACTGCAAGCAGATCGGACGAACGGTACAGGGCCAGGCCGTCGCCGGCATCCAGGCGTTCTCCGGCGAGCACCTTCTTGGCGATCGGTTCGAGACGCGCGTCGTTAATTTGTAGATCGGCCATTTTAGCAGCACAGGCACTCTTGCCTGTGCTCCGTCAGCACCAGTGCCGGGTGCAGGCGCTACCGGGCCACCCAGAGCGCCGTGCCCCACGAGAGAAAGAACAGGATACTAATAAACCCATTGGTTGTAAAAAACGCCGCGTTCAGGCGTGACAGATCGTCAGCCGCCACCAGCGACTGCTCGTAGACCAGCAGCGCAGCCACGGCGGCAACCCCGGCCCAGGCCGGCCACGCCAGGTGAAAACTCCAGGCCAGCCACACGAGCAGCATCACCACGGCTGCGTGCATCCCGCGCGCCGCGAGCAGCGCGCGTGGCACACCGAATTTCTCCGGAATCGAGTGCAGGCCGGCGCCGCGGTCGAAATCCACGTCCTGCAGCGCATACAGCACGTCGAAACCCGCCACCCACAGCGTCACCGCCGCGCAGAGCACCAGCATGCGCCAGTCAAGTGAGCCGCTCACCGCGATCCACGCCGCCGCAGGCGCCATCCCCAGGCAGAAACCCAGCACCAGATGCGAGTAGCTGGTAAAGCGTTTCGTATAGGAATAGGTGAACAGAGCCGCGAGCGCCACGGGAGACAGCGCAAACGCCAGCCGGTTCAACTGCCAGGCGGCGAACACCAGCACGGCGGAAGAAAGCAACGTAAAAGTCCACGCGAATCGCAGCGTCAGCGCACCGGTTACCAACGGCCGGCCCGCGGTGCGGGGATTGCGGCCGTCGTATTCGAGGTCTGCGATGCGGTTCATGGTCATGGCGGCGGAGCGCGCGCCCACCATCGCCACCACAATCCATCCGATCTGCCGCCACTCGGGCCAGCCCGGACCCGCATAGCGAGCCGCCAGCAACGCGCCGGTCAGCGCAAACGGCAGCGCAAACACGGAGTGCTCGAATTTGATCATCTCCAGTGTCGTGCGCAGTTTGGTGAGTGTGGTCATGGTCTGGTAGCGCCGGTTTGAAGCCGGCCTTCAGTCCTTACGGCGCGACGCGATCTCCAGGCGCCGCGCTGCCGCCGTTGCCGCCTGCCCCTTCCACCGCCGCTGCTCCTGTTGCGGCAATCCAAGCTGCTCGAGCACGCGGCAAACGTACTGCGTCGCCAGCTCCTCCACCGATTGCGCGCCCAGATAGAAGGCCGGGATCACCGGCATGATCACCGCTCCGGCGGCCTGTGCGCGCAGCATGTTTTCCAGGTGAATGCGGCTGAGCGGCGTCTCGCGGACGCACAAAACCAGCTTGCGGCCTTCTTTCAGGCACACGTCCGCGGCGCGGCCCACCAGGTCGTCGGCCAGCCCGCCTGCGATTTTTCCGAGCGTGCCCACGGAGCAGGGCAGCACCACCATGCCGTCCACCGGGTAACTGCCTGATGCGATGGACGCGCCAATGTCCGCGTTCAGCAGCGCCTCGAATTTTGCGGCGCGAGTCCCGGCGAGCGCGGCAGGCATCTGGCGCGGGTCGCGCGCGGAAATCTCCAATTCGTCGGAGAGCACACGCATGCCGCTCGGCGTAATCACAAAGTGCACCCGGGCCACGCGCGGATCCGCATCCAGCATGCGCACGAGCGCCTGCGCGCATACCGCGCCGCTCGCGCCCGTTACTGCTGCCGTGATCGTTTTTCCTTCCTGTTTTTTCATGTTTGCCCTGGGGAAGGCCGATGGGCCATGCTACGCAGTGGCTTCCGCCAAAGTCAAGAAAGCCGCCAGGCATCCGCCTAGATCCACGTATGCCGCGCGTATTCGCGGTACTCCTCCCCAAATTTCTCTTCCAGCACGCGCGCCTCCCGCCTCGTCCGGACGATTTGCACTGGAATCAACACCAGAAAGCCCAGAAGAAATAGTGGCCTTTCAACGACCAGCACGAATCCCGCGACCCCAATACCGCCAAACATGTAGATCGGACTCCGGAAGCGCGAGTAGAGCCCGTGCGTCACCAGGCGGCGCGCCTCCGGCCTGACGGAGAAAGAGTCTCCCAACTGGATGTGCGCGATCGCCCAGAGCACAAAGCCGGGAACCATCAGCGCGAACCCCGCCACCCGCATCGCCGTCCACGGCTGCTCCCGCGTCATCAGGAAAGCCACGACCAGCAGGACCAGTGGAATTGCCGCAAATCGGAACCCGCTTTTCTGAACCATCGTGAATAGTCTACCGGGCTCCAGGCCCGCTGCAAAGGAGTGGTGAACGCTTGGAGCGGCACGGAATACGGCGCTTTCAACCGTTCCGGCAGCGCCGGACGAATCGAAACCTGCACGGTGGTAGAATCGCCCCGCCATGGACGAAAAATCTCTGCGCGATTTGCTGCGGGCCGTGCACCTCGGGCGGCTCACGGAAGCAGCGGCGCTCGAACGCCTGCGGAATCTGCCGTTTGAGGATTTGGGCTTCGCAAAGGTGGACCACCACCGGTCTCTGCGCCAGGGATTCGCGGAAGTGGTATTCGGCCGCGGCAAAACGCCCGCGCAGGTGGCGGAAATCGTGCGCAGCATGCTGGCCCAGAAGAAAGGGAAGGCCAACGTACTGGTGACGCGCGCGGACCCGCGTATCTACGCGGCGGTAAAGCGCGTCGCGCGCACAGCGAAGTTTCACGCGCTTTCGGGCGCGATCGTCATCGAGCGCGACCCGCAAATCCTCGGGAGGGGAGAGATTCTCGTGGTTTCCGCCGGTACCAGCGACATTCCAGTGGCGGAAGAAGCTCTCGTCGCGGCGCGCGCGCTGGGCAACCGCGCGACCGCCATTTACGACGTCGGCGTGGCCGGGCTGCATCGCCTGCTGGGGCACCGGAAACAGCTCGTGGCCGCGCGGGTGATCATCTGCGTCGCGGGGATGGAAGGCGCGCTGCCCAGCGTGGTCGCCGGGCTGGTCTCCGCGCCGGTGATTGCTGTACCAACGAGCATCGGATATGGCGCTAGTTTTGGCGGTGTGGCGGCCCTGCTGGCCATGCTGAATAGCTGCGCCTCGAATGTAAGCGTGGTCAATATTGATAATGGATTCGGCGCGGCCTGCGTGGCCTCCTGCATCAACAGAACCTGAAACCCTGAACACGTTCCACGCTGGTTCTCTGCCGATTTTCGAATTTCGTTTCTCGGGCTTTGCTTTCGCAGGCAGTTCAAGGTTTCAGTAAGACTTTCAGCA
>DATFZR010000583.1:0-2494 GCA_035314265.1 Candidatus Acidiferrales bacterium | reverse complement strand
CCGACAGCGCCGACTGTTTGAGCACACCCCATCAAAGCGCCCGCGCCGAGCACCAGCACAAGGCCGCGGATCATCGAATTCCGTCTCGGGTCAACTATGGTTTTGGGAAGTCTTTCAAGCTCTCTTTGCATGTGAACCCTTGACCAGTATAGACATAAACTGTCTTGTCCCTTGCCGCGGCCACAATGTTCACGGTCGGCGCCGGGTTAGCACCCTGAACATCCCCCTAAGATGGAGCGCCCGGTTACTTACATTTGAGCGATGAGAGGCTTGCCTGGAGTTCCTGACGCGGGGCCCTGAACTCCTTGTCTGGAAGCTCTCTGAGGTCTCGGTCCGATTGCAGGAGAAGCGGGCAGGCTTCAGGGAGCGCGGCACGCGATACCAGATCGAGAGCAAAGACCGAGGGCGCCGGGGTGCCGAGGCCGTAGACCTTGGCCAGCGCCGTTAGCGTTTCGCGCTTCTGGTTCCTTAGAACGGAGTAGAGAGCGTCGTAGGCGCCCTGTTGGCTCTTCTTTCTCATACGCGCGATTGCTTCCTCGACGCTAGGCGGGGGTACCCATCTGTCCTCGGAGTTCGATTCACCGCTTGCTATGCGCTCCAGGTAGTGCAGGACGGAGACAACGCACTCACTGCCGCAAGGAAGATCACGGAGCGCTTCGGCTGCCGCCTGTCGAGTCTCCATCCCCTCATGTGGCTGCGACAAATCCGCCGGCGCTACGACGGACGAAAAGCGATTCCGTCCGGACGGCACGGAATCCGGGAGTCTGCCGGCAGGCGGGTTTCCGGCCTGACCGCGCAATATTGCACCCGGGATGCTCCCGAGATTGATTTTGCCGCCATAGCAGGGTAGCCTCACGGATTGCACCCGCTTCGGGGAAACCGTGCCTGAACCCAAGAAGGTCAGTAATGAAAAGGGGCCGCTCGTGGTCGTCGTGGATGACGACCCGGCGACGTTGCGTATTATCGAGATGCTGCTCGAACGCAACGGGTACAACATCCGCACCGCCAACTCCGGTGAGGATGCGCTGACGCTTCTTCGCGAAACGGTACCGGCGGCGATGATCCTGGACGTGAACATGCCCGGGATGTCGGGCTTTGACGTGTGCCAGATCATCAAGCGGGACGAGCGCTTCGACAAAATTCCGATAATCCTGCTGACGGCGCAGAGCACGCCGCAGGACTTCAAGACGGGCCACGATGCCGGAGCGGTGATTTATATGGTGAAGCCGTTCAAGCCGGAGCGGCTGCTGCAGGTGATCCGGCTGCTGATCGCTCCGGTGGGCTGAGCAAACTTGCCTGAAGCTTTCCGCGCGGCCCTGCATGCGCTCGGGAAGAGCGCGACAAGCTCAGGCAGCCGCGCCTTTTGAAGCCAGCCTCTCGCGGAACCAGGCGACAAACTCCGCAAGCCCCTGCGGAAGCTGAATCTCCGCGCGGTACCCGAGCAATCGCTCGGCTTTTCTGGTGTCCGCCCAGGTGAGGGGAACGTCGCCGGGCGGGGGCACGAGCACCTCGCGGCGCGCGCGCTTGCCGGTGGCGGCTTCGAGCAAGGCCACCAGTTCGTTGAGCTTTACCGGGCGCGAATTGCCGAGGTTGAAGACCTCGAAGGGCGCCTCGCCCGCCTTCGGCTGCACGTGGTATTCGAGCGCGGCAAGAATCCCGGAAACAATGTCGTCCACGTGGGTGTAGTCGCGTCCGGTGGAACCGTCTCCAAACAGGGGCACGGGTTTGCCGGATTCAATCAGCGAAGTGAATTTGTGGATGGCCAGATCCGGCCGCTGGCGCGGGCCGTAGACGGAAAAGAAACGCAGGCAGATGGCGGGCAGGCGGTGGAGATGCGCGTAGGTGTGGCAGAGCAGCTCGCCGGCAAGCTTGGTGGCTCCGTAGGGTGAAATCGGGCGGAGGGTGGACTGGTTTTCCGAGAAGGGCATGTGGCTGATGGCGCCGTAGACGGAACTGGACGAGGCGAAGACGAACTGGCGCACGCCCGATTCGCGGGCGAGCTCGAGCAGATTGAGCGTGGCCGCCACGTTCATCTGCTCGTAGAGGCGCGGCTCTTCAATCGAGGCACGCACGCCGGGGCGGGCGGCGAGATGGATGACGGCCTCGGGGCGCGCGGCGGCAAAGACGCGGCGCATGGCGGCTTCCTGGCGGATATCGGTCTCGTGGAGCTGGAACTCGCCGGCGCGGCGCAACTCATCCAGGTTGGCGCGCTTCCATTCGGGCGCGTAGAAGGGGTCGAGATTGTCGACGACGGTGAGGCACGCGCCGCGGCGGACGAGCGCCTCAGCCAGATGGGAGCCGATGAATCCGGCGCCACCGGTGAGCAGGATGCGTTCGAATCGCCCGTCCATCGTCATCCCCGCGCAATCGCCTCGCAGCGGCCGCGGCTCCGGCCGCGGATTTTGCGCGGCTGTGAGGTTAGCTAAGAACGCCCCGGGAGGAAAGGGGAGAACTGAAGGGGCTAAGGGGGCGGGCGGGGCCGGGAAGCGGGCGC
>DATFZR010000582.1:0-11001 GCA_035314265.1 Candidatus Acidiferrales bacterium | reverse complement strand
GGGCCGCAGGTGGGCCGCCGCATAGCCCGCGCGATTCAAGATAGCGTGCAGTACGCTCTCGATCACCGCGAGCAGGCTCTCAGCTACGCCCTGCAATTTGCCCGCGACATGGATTATGATCTGGCCGACAAGTTCGTCGGCATGTACGTGAACTCCTGGACCCTCAGCATGGGCGAGATCGGACGCAGCGCGGTGCGGGAACTTCTGGCCCGCGGCCACGACGCTGGAATCCTGCCCTCCATGCCCTCGATTGATTTCTTGTCTCTTCTCCCCGAGGGCGAGGGAAGCGATTCGTAACGGCACCGTGGCAGCCAACCCCGCAACCGAACTGATTCTCGCCAGCGCCGGAAGCTACCCCCACAGTGGTCCCGGCGACGACCTGCAGGCGCTCGTGCGCGCCCGCGCGGCCGTAGCCCGCGGCGAACAAACCGCCGCGGACCTTTCCGACGCGGAAAACTTCATGGTGCGGCGCGCCATAGAGGAGCAGCTCGCGGCGGGTTTCGAGCTGGTGACGGATGGGCTGACCCGCTGGTCCGATCCCAACTCCCACATTGCCGGAAGGCTGGACGGCGTGAGCCTGGGAGCGGAGCGCACCCTTCCCACGGGCGCCGCCTACCGCGTGCCGGTGGTCCACAAGCGTCCCGTGCGCCGCGGCCCCCTGCTCGCGGACGAATACCGCTTCGCGTGCAATGCGCTCGGCGCGCTGGGCACGCCGCATGGCAAAGCGGGAAAGCTGGCGGTGAAGTCCGTAATCACGGGACCCTTTACCCTCGCCAAGTACTCGGAAGCGAGCGACGGCGCCGCGGCGCCTCTCGAGGTGCGCGTGGAAGCTTTTGCTGCCGCGCTCGCCGCGGAGGTTGCCTCCCTCGCCGAGTGCGGCGCCGAACACATCCAGGTGGACGAATGGGCCCCGTTTGAGCCGCGCACCGAGTGGACGCTTCTTCGAACCGGCCTGGCCGCCCTCGCCGCGGCCCGCGACGTCGCCAGAAAAACCGGCCGCCGCATCGAACTGACCCTTTACCTCGCGGCGCCCGGCGCCGCCGCGCAATTCGGCACGCTTTTCGAGTTGCCCATTGACGTGATCGCGCTGGACCTGGCCCACGACGCGAAACTTCTTGAGCTGGTGATTTCTTCCGGAGCGCCGAAACCGGTCCATCTGGGCCTGGTGAGCGGGCGCAGTCCGGAACTGGAAGACGCCCGCGAACTGGCGCGCAAGCTCGAAAGCGTTCTCCCCAGGCTCGCGCCCGGCCGCTCGTTCCTCGGCCCGGCCGGCGGCCTCGATGCCTTGCCGCGCGATCGCGCCCGCGCCAAGCTGGACCTCGTTGCTCGCGTGCGCGAAGCCGTCACGGGACGGCCTGTTTCGCCGTGAGTCTCGACGGGAAGGCTGGAGCGGCTCCCCTGGCAGCCGCCGCGCTGGCGGTCATCATCTCCATCGCCGCGTGGGCTCTCCCTTCAGGAGCCGCCCGCGCCGGCGTTCCGCGTCCCTTCGCTCAACAACCACAGGCCCCCCAGCAAAAGCCCGAGCGCGATTTTGCCGCCGGCGAGATACCTTCGCCCGCGTGGCCTCCCGCTGCGGTGCGCTCTCACGGAGCCATGGTGGTGAGCGACGAATCGCTGGCCAACGATGCGGGACTCGAAATCCTCCGCCAGGGCGGCAATGCCGTAGACGCGGCCGTGGCCGTGGCCTTCGCGCTCGCCGTGGTGGAACCCGAGGCCGGAAACATCGGCGGTGGCGGCTTTCTGCTCCTGCGCATGACCGACGGACGGACTTCCTTCATTGATTACCGTGAGACGGCGCCGGCGGCCGCGAGCCGCGACATGTATCTGCGGCCCGACGGCTCGCTCGATTCCGGCGCCGCTACGCTGGGCTACCGCGCCTCCGGGGTTCCCGGAACCGTGGCCGGCCTGGACATGGCTCTGCGCGTGTGGGGAACCATGCCGCTCGACAAAGTGATGGGCCCCGCGATCCGCCTGGCCGGCGATGGATTCCCCGTGAGCGAAAAATTGGCGCGCGCTCTCGAGGCCGCCCGCCCGCGCCTCGAACGCTTCCCGCGCAGCCGCAGGATTTTCCTCCGCAATGGAAACCTGTACCACGCTGGCGATACGTTCAAGCAGCCCGAACTGGCCAGGACGCTTCGCCGCATCGCGCGCCACGGCGCCGCGGAGTTCTACAGCGGCGGCACGGCCTTCACGCTCGTCCGCGACTTCCAGCGCAACAAGGGCACGCTGGCCACCGCCGACATGCGCGGGTATCTGCCCAAGATTCGCGAGCCCCTCCGCGTGGACCTCCACGAAGGCCCGGCGCGCTGGGAGATTCTCTCCTCGCCGCCGCCGAGTTCCGGCGGCATCGCGCTCGCAGGCGTGCTCGAAATGCTGGACCCGATGGACCTGGCCCGGTGGGACTCCGCCGCGGCCGGCGGCGCAAGCGCGGACGCGGCCACCCGTTCCCTGCACTGGATCGCGGAAGCGCTGCGGCGCGTGTTCGCAGACCGCGCGGTATTTCTGGCCGATCCGGACTTCTTCCACGTGCCCGTGCGCGGCCTGGTGGACCCCCGTTACGCTGCCGAACGCCGCGCCACGATTGATGCGGATCGCGCTTCCACCTCCGCTGAAGTTCGCGCCGGCAATCCTTTGCCCTTCGACGCCACATCCAGCCCCGGCGAGCACGTCGCGCAGCGCAGCGGCCCGGCAGCGGAGGAAGCCGCGCAGCGCGAAGCCGTACACGGCGGGCACACCACGCATTTTTCCGTGGTGGACGCGGCCGGCAACGCCGTCTCCAACACCTTCACGCTGAACGACAGTTTCGGCTCGGCCGTCACCGCACCCGGCGGCTTCCTGATGAACGACACGATGGACGATTTCACCGCGCACGCCGGCACGCCCAACACACTCTTCAACCTGACGCAGTCGGACCTGAACACGATCGCCCCGGGCCGCCGCCCGGTCAGCTCCATGACCCCGACCATCGTGCTGCGCAACGGAAAGCTCAGCTTCGTGGCCGGGTCGCCTGGCGGGCCGCGCATCGTCTCCGCCACGCTGCTCGCCGTGCTCCAGTGGATTCGCTTCGGCGGCGATCCCCAGTTGGCCGTCAACGCGCCACGCATTCACCACCAGTGGATGCCCGACCTGCTCTACGTGGAAGAGACGGTGCCCGCCGAGGTTGTGCGCGCGCTCGAAGCCCGCGGCCACATCATCAAACTCCGCTCCTGGATCGGCGAGGTGGAAGCCATCGGCATTGACCCCATCACCGGCGACCGCCTGGGCGCCCCCGACCCGCGCCGCGGCGGCGCAGCCGCCGGTTTACCCTGAGGAACGAAGGGCCGCGCCCTGACTTGGTGGCAGGCTGTAGAATGATCCCCGTTGTCGCCACAGGCTGAATTCGACCGTCTGCGCGTAGTCTTGGTGTCCACGCGCAACCCCCTAAACATTGGCGCCGCGGCGCGCGCCATGAGCAATTTTGGCTTCCTGCATTTGCGCGTGGTGAATCCCTACGAGGCGGCCTTTCGTGAGGCTCGCTCCGCCGTGGGAGCCTCTACCATGCTTTCGCGAGCGGAGGAATTCACGAATGTGGCCGAAGCCGTCGCCGATTGCACGCTGGTGGTCGGTGCCACTTCCGTCGGCAATCGTGAAGTGCAGCATCCCGTTCGGCCGCTCGAAATCGGCGCACGGATCATCCGCAAACGCCTTCGCACTGGCCGTGTGGCCCTGCTGTTCGGCTCAGAGAAAGTAGGCCTCTCCAATCGCGACCTCAGCCACTGCCACTGGCTCCTGCGCATTCCCACACGGGAAGAACATCGCTCCATGAATCTGGGCCAGGCCGTGGCCGTTTGCGTCTACGAGCTCGCCCGCGGTTCCCGCGCCACTTCGCCACCCGAAAAGCGCCTGCCCGCCGCGGCCAGGGAGGTCGAGCAAATCACTGCCGTGCTTCTCGACGCGCTAAGCTCCAGCGGATACCTGAACCCGCGCGCCGCCGCTCCCACGGAAGACAAGCTGCGCCGTCTCATCCGCCGCCTCAGCCTCTCCTCGGCCGACGCCGAGGTCTGGCTAGGCATGCTCCGTCAAATTCTTTGGAAGCTGCACGGTTCCCGTAGCCGGCCTGGGTAGGACGCGGCCGGTGCCTTTCGAGCCGTGGGCCTGCTCTTCCCGCAACACGCATTTCCCCCGCTCCAACCCCCGCTAAAGCTCTGCCATAATAGAGGCCCCAGCCTGCCGCGGGAGACCGGACTGTTCCGGCACGCCCGCAACTGGTTGGGCCATGAGACGCATGCGCGTTCTTTCCACTTATCTCTTCCGCAGCCAGCGGCTCGGCCCCGCCCTGCTCGACGAAATCGAGCGGGCCGGCATCCCGCAGCTCGAAATCTTCTGCGCGCGCTCGCACTTCGATTACCGCTCGCCCCAGGCCGTGCGCGAAGTCTCCGCATGGCTCGATGGGCACGACCTGTGCGTCCACTCGCTGCACGCGCCCACCAGCCGTGAAATGGGCACAACGCGGGAGAATTCCACGCCCATTTCGATCTCCGATCTCGAGCGCGTCCGCCGGCTCGATGCCGTGGACGAGGTGAAGCGCGCGCTCGAAGTCGCCGAGAGCATTCCCTACCGCTTCCTGGTGCTGCATCCCGGCGCCGGCCGCGAGTCCCAGGATCCCGCCCGCATGGAAGCGGCCATGAACTCGCTCGAACACCTGTGCCTCTACGCCAAACAGCGCAGCGTGGTCATCGCGCTCGAAAACACCGCCGGCGAATTTGCCTCGCCGCCGGCGCTGCGCCAGTTTGTGGCGGAGACGCGCCTGCGCGACCTGCGGCTCTGCTTCGATACGGGCCACGCCCACCTGTGGGAAGGCGTCCGCCCCGGCTTTGAGGCCATGCGTGAGCTCGTGGTGACCACGCACGTCCACGACAACGCCGGCCAGCGCGACGATCACCTGCTCCCCTACCAGGGCTCGATTGACTGGGATGCCGCGGTTGCAGCACTGGCCACCGCCGGGCAGGAGTTGCCGCTGACGCTCGAAATCCGTGAATCGCCCGCGGAGCCCAAGCCGCTGCCCGCAGCCATCGCCGCGTTCGAGCGCCTGGAGCGCGCGTCTGCGGCGGTAGCGCCCCATTGAAGCGGATGACAAAATGGAAGTTGGAACGCCCGGACAGAAAGGGACACTGAGACACCCATGCCCGTCGTCACTATTGATTCCGTTGGCCAGCACGCCGGCCAGAGCGTCACGATTCAAGGCTGGCTCTACAATCTGCGCGAAGCCGGCAAACTGCTGTTCCCCATCTTCCGCGACGGCACCGGCACGATTCAGGGCGTCGTGGCGGCCAAACAGAACGCCGCTGCCTTCGAAGCGCTTCGCGGCCTGACGCAGGAATCAAGCTGCATCGTCACCGGCACGGTGAACCCCGACGCGCGCGCCCCCGGCGGCTTCGAGCTGCACATCAGCGAAATCCAGGTGGTGCAGCGAGTCCCGGAGAGCATGCCGTATCCCATCCAACTCAAAGAGCACGGCCCGGACTTCCTGCTCGAAAATCGCCACCTGTGGATGCGCACGCCGCGCCAAGCGGCCATCCTGCGTATCCGCGCGCGCGCCGTGCACGCCGCGCGCAACTTCATGGACGGCCAGGGCTACACCCTGACGGACGCGCCCATGTTCACGCCCGCGGCCTGCGAAGGCACCAGCACCCTGTTCGAGGTGGACTATTTCGACGAGGGGAAGGCCTACCTCACGCAGTCCGGCCAGCTCTACATCGAAGCCACGGCCGCGGCCCTCGGCAAGGTCTACACCTTCGGCCCCGTGTTCCGCGCTGAGAAATCCAAAACGCGCCGGCACCTCACCGAATTCTGGATGCTCGAACCGGAAGCGGCCTATGCCGTGCTGGAAGACATGATGGCCCTAGGCGAGCAACTCGTCTCGCACATCGTCCAGGACGTCCTGGCCAACTGCACCCGAGAGTTGGAGGTCATCGGCCGCGACGCGTCAAAACTCGCCGCGGTAAAGCCCCCGTTTCCGCGCATCTCCTACGATGAGGCCGTCCAGATCCTCCAGAAGGACGGCAAGGAAGTGAAGTGGGGCGACGACTTCGGCGGCGACGAAGAAACGGTTCTCTCCTCACAGTACGACCGCCCGGTGTTGGTCCACCACTACCCCACCGCCATCAAAGCCTTCTACATGCAGCCGGACGCCGTGCGCCCCGAGCTCGCTCTGGCGTTCGACATGCTCGCCCCGGAGGGCTACGGCGAAATCATCGGCGGAAGCCAGCGCATTCACGACTACGGCCTGCTGGTCAGCCGCCTCCGCGAACACGGCCTGCCGGAAAAGCCTTTCCAGTGGTATCTGGACCTGCGCCGCTACGGCAGCGTGCCGCATTCCGGCTTCGGCCTGGGCCTCGAGCGCACGGTGGCCTGGATTTGCGGAACCGCGCACATCCGCGAGGTGATTCCCTTCCCTCGCATGCTCTACCGCATATATCCTTGAAGACCGCTCGGGAGGCCTGACGCGGGAAGGACTGCGTCCCCCGCGTCTCGTAGCTGGGGAATCGACGATATGCCGCACAAAATCCGCATGATCGGCGTGCCCATGGACCTCGGCGCCAGCCGCCGCGGTGTGGACATGGGCCCTTCCGCCCTGCGCGTGGGCGGCATCGCCCAGCATCTAAAATCCAGCGGCCACCAGGTGGAGGACGTCGGCAACGTCCTGGTGAAACAGCCGGAAGAGCAGCACTACGGCGAAAAGCGCGCCAAGTACCTGGCGGAGATCGTGGAGACCGCCCGGGGCGTGGCCCAACTCGTCGAGAAAACTCTCGAAGACGGCATGATCCCGCTGGTGCTGGGCGGCGACCATTCCGTGGCCCTCGGCACCGTCGCCGGCGTCGGCTCTTTCTTCCGCAAAAAGGAAAAGCGCACCGGGCTCGTCTGGCTCGACGCCCATGCGGATATGAACACGCCGGATTCCTCCCCTTCCGGGAATATCCACGGCATGCCGCTCGCCGCTATCGCCGGTTACGGTCCCGACGAACTGACGCAAATCCTCGGCGCAAAGCCCATGGTAAATCCCCACAACATTTCAATCGTCGGCGTGCGCGACATAGACGCGAAAGAGCGAAAGATCATCAAAGAATCAGGCGTGCACGTGTTCACCATGCGCGACCTGGACGAACGCGGCATGCGTGAAGTGATGGCGGAAGCGCTGCGCTTCGCCCAGGACGAGACGGACGGCGTCTCCGTGAGCCTGGACCTCGATTTCGTGGATCCCACGGACGCTCCCGGCGTGGGCACTCCCGTCCGCGGCGGCGTCACGTACCGGGAAGCTCATCTCGCCATGGAAATGATTGCCGACACCAAATCCGTCGTGTCGCTCGAAGTCGTGGAAGTCAACCCGGTGATCGACCAGCACAACCAGACGGCCATGCTGGGTATCGAACTGGTGATGTCCGGCCTGGGCAAGAAAATCCTCTAGGTGTTGCCGGACTGGACTGCAAATGTGCGCAAAACGCATCCGCGTCGGCGTGCTGTTCGGTGGGCGCTCGGGCGAGCATGAAGTCTCGATCGCCTCGGCGCAGTCCGTGCTCCGCGCCCTCGATCCCGAAAAATACGAAGCCATACCCATCGGCATCGCCAAAGACGGCCGCTGGCTCGTCGGCGATGGCGCGCAGAAGCTGCTCCCGCAGGTGCTGAAGCGCGGGCATCGCGTAATCCTCCCGCCTGACCCCAGCGCGGGCTCCCTGATGGCGGTCGGCGAATCGCTCGCGGGCCCGCCCGCGCGTATTGACGTGATGTTTCCCGTGCTGCACGGAACCTTCGGCGAAGATGGAACGGTGCAGGGCCTGCTCGAGCTGGCCGGTGTGCCCTACGTGGGCGGCGGCGTGCTGGCCTCCGCCGTCGGCATGGACAAAGACGTCCAAAAGCGCCTGTTCCACGAAGCGCGGATTCCCGTGGTCGAATTTATCGCGGTCTCGCGCGCCGAATGGCAGCGCGACCCGGAGGCATTGAAGAAGGCGGTCGCCCGCAAGTTCCGCTACCCGGTGTTTGTGAAGCCGGCCACGCTCGGCTCGTCCGTGGGCATGACCAAAGTCCACCGCCCTGCCGATTTGCCCCCGGCCATGGACGAAGCCGCCCAGTTCGCCCGGAAGATCCTGATCGAACGCGCCGTGAACGCCCGCGAGATCGAGGTCGCCGTGCTCGGCAACGAGCAGCCTGAGACCGCCCTGCCCGGCGAAATCATCCCCCACCGCGAGTTTTACGATTACGCGGCGAAATACCTCGAGGGCGGCACCGAACTACGCATCCCCGCGAAGCTGGACGCGGCCCAGGTGAAGCAGTTCCAGGATTACGCGCGCCGCGCTTTTCTGGCCATCGAATGCCGCGGCATGGCCCGCGTGGACTTCTTCCTGGAAAAGCGCACCGGGAAAATCTACCTGAACGAGCTCAACACCATCCCCGGTTTCACGTCCATCAGCATGTATCCGAAGATGTGGGAGGCCAGCGGAGTCTCCTACTCCCGGCTGATCGACCGGCTGATCGAGCTGGCGCTCGAAGAGCAGCAGGAAAAAGCGCGCACCAAGTACGCCATTGAACTGCCCGAGGGCGCAGGCGGCGCGCTCTCCGGGGGACAGTAGGCAAGGTTCGTAGAGAAAAGAAGAGTCGCACGCGTTCTGGACACGGTTTGGAAAGGCGCGCAGGCTGAAGCCCGCGCCACTCGAAGAAGGAGCTTCCTTTGGGACTGTTGGACGGAAACGCGGGGCCGCTGCCAAGCAAGATCCCGCGCTACGTGATGATGGGCGCGGTCGCCGTGCTGGCTTTGGGCACGCTTCTCTTCATCGTCCTGCGCAACCGCACGGAAAAAGCCACGGCGCGCCTCTTTCTCTCTCAGGTCGTCGCCGGAGATCTCCAGTCCGCCTATCGAACCTGGAAGCCGTCCTCGGGTTACTCGTTTGACGATTTCACCAGCGACTGGGGACCAGCCGGCCAGTTCGGCCCGGTAAAGAGTTTCGAGGTGTATTCCGCCCGGCGGCGGGGCGATGCCTCGGGCGTGGTGGTGACCGTGGAGGTGAGCGCCTACTCTCCTTTCCCTGATTCGGGCGATCCCAAAAGCCGCAACAACAAGGTGATCGATTTGTGGATCGAAAGCGGAGACCATTCCATGAGCTTCGCGCCGCAAGAATTGAACCTTCCCAGGTAGCGTGCAGCGCGGGGCCACGCGTGGTTTGCGGGCAATCCCCGCGGCCTGCATCTCAAAGCGACCGTAGCACTCGAGCCAGTTCCGCAGCGGAAACCGTAGCCGTCCCGAGTTTGCTCACCACGATCCCGGCAGCCACGTTGCCCAGGATGGCCGCATCGCGCATGGTTGCACCGCCCGCCGCCGCAAGCGCGAGCGTGGCCAGCGCCGTATCCCCCGCTCCGGTAACATCGAACACCTGCAGCCCGTGCTGTTCCGCAGGACGGCCGGCAAAGCGCGCCCCAAAGGGCGTCTCCTGGCTCAACGCCGGGATGTGGAAGCCGCGCGCGGCTCCCTGTTCAAACACCATCATCCCGCGCGCCCCGCGGGTAAGCACGACCGCGCTCGACTTGAACTTCTCGAGCAGTTGCGCCCCCGCATACTCCGCCGATTCGTCGTCGTCCACGCCCCGCGTCACCAGAAAACCCGCCTCCGCGCTGTTCAGCACGATCGCGCTCGCGCCCGGATAGGTGGCCAGCATGGACCACTTCGGTTTGACGAAGGCCGGCACGCCGAGCTTTTCACACAGCGCCAGCACGCGCCGCGCCACTTCTTCCGTTACCGTCCCTTTGTCGTAATCGGAAATCACCAGGGCCTCGAGCCCGCCCTTGCCTCGCGGCGCCTTCAGCGCGCCCGCCATCTTCCCGATCAGTTTCTCTTCGAGCGCGGCGGTCAGCGGGGCGCGCGTCTCGCGGTCCACGCGCACCACCTGCTGGTGGCGCGCGATGATGCGCGTCTTCAGCGTGGTGCGGCGGCTCGCATCCTGCAGGATGCCGCGCGTGGTAACGCCGCGTGCCTCCAGCGCGGCGCGCAGCCGCTCCGCTTCCGGGTCGGCTCCCGAAACGCCGAAAGCCGACACACGCGCGCCCAGCGCCGCCAGGTTGGCGGCCACGTTGCCTGCTCCGCCGGGGCACTCGCTCTCCGCCACGAAGTCCACCACCGGCACGGCCGCCTCGGGTGAAAGGCGCGTGGCATTGCCCCACACGTAGCCGTCCAGCATGAAGTCGCCGGCGATTCCCACGCGGCGTCCAGCCATGCTGCGCAACCAGCGGGCGAGTTTTGCTGGGGGAGCCATTCAGCGCCCGGGAAACCGGTGCAGATTTTGCGCCGCCGCCGGGCGGCCAGGCGCTCCGGCGGAAGCCTGCATCGCATCGGCGGGCACAGACTGAAGTCCGTGCCGCATCAATTCTCAACGCGCGCTTCGTCCACCAGCATCACCGGAATGTCGTCGCGGATCGGATACACGCGATGGCACTTTCCGCACTTCAGTCCCTGCGCGTCGCCCGTGAGCGTCACCGGCGTCTTGCACAGCGGACAAACCAGTATGTCGAGCAATTCCTTGCTGACGGCCATACCACCTCCGGCTCCAGCTTCGCTTCCGGGCGGAAATAGGATATCTGAAACAACCTTCCCGCTCACTTCTTCTTGCCAGCCGCCGCCTTCGCCTGGCCCACGCGCACGGTAAGCCGCCCGGTCCACAACGCGCCCGGAGGCAGCTCCAAAGTCCAGATGGAGAGAATCTGCGAGCCCTGGTAGACGCGCTCGAATCCTTCTTCCGATTCGGTGACCGTCTCAATGGGCGCAACCCAGAACTCGCGCCCGTTGGCCGCGGAGAGGCTGATGGTCACGTTCTGCCACTCGTCCACCATGCGCAGCTCGGTGCCGGGCACGGTGCCCATCCAGCGCAAAGGCTGCCGGACGCTGCCCCATTCCAGGTAGCGGTCGGGCGCGTCGGGCGCAAGCAGATTGAACACCATCTCCAGGCCTGCATTGAGCCGCTGCGCCTCGCCGGTGTGGTT
>DATFZR010000581.1:0-3759 GCA_035314265.1 Candidatus Acidiferrales bacterium | reverse complement strand
GCGTGTTCCACGGGCGCCGCGTGCTCGGCCGGCGCCGTCGAGCCCTCGCACGTGCTCACAGCGATCGGCCTGCCACCGGAAGACGCGCGCGCGAGCCTGCGCTTCAGTCTGGGGCACGACACCACGGCCGCTGAAATCGATTACGCGATTTCGGTCGTTCCCGGGGCCGTCGAGCGCCTGCGCGAGCTTTCGCCGCTGTATCAGAAGCCAGCCGCGGTCAAGTAGCACAGGCACTCCTGCCTGTGCCCGGTATTGCGGCACGCCTGCGACGAAATCGCAGAACGACAGAGACGAGCACATAGCGAGCACATGACGCCAGCAACCACAACCGAAACCACCGTCGTAGCCATGAGCGGCGGCGTAGACAGCTCCACGGTCGCCGGCCTGCTGCACCAGCAGGGCGCGCGCATCGTCGGGCTCACCATGCAACTCTGGAACCATCGGCGCCTGCCCGAGTTGGCCGGAGACGGCCCCGTGGGGCACCGTTGCTGCTCGCTCGACGACGTGTACGACGCCCGCCGCGTGGCGGAGCACTGCGGCTTCCCTTACTACGTAATCAATTTCGAGAGGCAGTTCGAGGCCGCGGTCGTGCGGCCGTTTGTGGAGGACTACCTGGCCGGCCGCACGCCCATCCCCTGCGCGCAGTGCAATACCGCGGTGAAGTTCGACGAGTTGCTCACCACCGCCCGCCAGATCGGCGCGGAGCGGCTGGCCACCGGCCACTACGCGCGCGTCCGCTGGAACCAGACGACGCGCCGCTGGGAGCTGTGGCGCGCGCGCGACGCCGCGAAGGACCAGTCTTATTTCCTCTTCGGACTCACGCAGGAGCAGCTCGCCCGCACCGTGTTTCCCCTCGGCGAGCTGACCAAGGCAGAGGTGCGCGAGGCCGCGCGTGAGTTGCGTCTTCCGGTCGCGGAGAAGCCCGAAAGCCAGGAAATCTGCTTCGTTCCGTCAGGCGACTACTCGAAATTCATCAACGCGTATCTCGAAGAGCAGGGAAGCGCGGCGAAACAGACGGACGGCGAAATCGTGAATGTCGAGGGCGATGTGATGGGCGCGCACGCCGGTGTCCAGAACTTCACCGTAGGCCAGCGCCGCGGCCTCGGCATCGCTACAGGCGAGCCCATGTATGTGGTGCGCATCGAGCCGGAAACGCGCCGGCTGGTGGTCGGCCACGACCGCGAGCTTTTCCGCGATACCTGCGAGGTGGGCGATGTGAACTGGATCGCCCTCGAGCGGTTGGACGCGCCCGTCCGCGCACACGTAAAGATTCGCCACCGGCACGAGCCGGCCGCTGCGTCACTTGAACCCGTGGAACGGTCTGACGGCGCCGCTGGCCCCTCCGCCGTGCGCCTGCACTTCGATGAGCCCCAGCGCGCGATCACACCCGGCCAGGCAGCCGTCTTCTACGATGGCGACAACGTCGTGGGGGGCGGCTGGATCCGCTGAATTATCGGTTCGACGTGAGGAAGTTCTGCCGGCAGTTCTACAGGAAGTTCTAATGGAAGTTCTACCGGCAGTTCTGCTAGATAAACAGCTCTTCTTCCGAGGATTGCGGCCTTGGGCGTTCGCTCTTCGCGGAGGTGAACATGTCGAGGCCGGCCTTCAGGCCGCGCAGCACGGCGGCCACCTGAGAAACGGGGCCGGTCACCGTCTTGCGCACCTGCGTGTGCGCCTCTTCCACCGATTCCAGCACGCCGGTGATCACCTGATCCGCGCGCACCACCTGGGCGCGCAGTACTTCCAGCCCTTCCGCCATCACGCGGTCAAACCGGTTCGCCTGGTTGCGGGCGATGTGCACGATTTCCGCCGTATCGGCCACAACACTTGAGATGCGCGTGCGGGAATCTTCCAGCAGGAAGTTCGTTTTTTCCAGAATGGGCAGCAGCTTCGTGTTGATTTCCGTCGAGACGCGGATTACCTGCTCGCTCATCTTCTTCATGGCCACGAACATCCCGGCCAGGATGAGCGCCTGCATCACGATAGCCAGGCTGGCGACAATCACGAAGAATGCGACCCAGTTTTCCATTGAGGTTCCCGTTGCTTAGTTCTTGGACTTGGCCTGGCGATAGGCTCCCTTGCCGGCCTCAATCGCGTCGTTGATCGTGTCGCGGCCCGTTTCCACTGCATCGCGCCCGCGCTCCACCAGATCGTCGGCGCGCTCCCGCAGTTCGCGCGTCTTGCGCTGCGCGTAATCCTTGCTCTCGTCGGCGCGGCGCGTCAGGTAGTCGCGCGTCTCTTCGCCGGACTTGGGTGCGAACAGGATTCCAAGGAGAGCCCCGATTCCCATGCCTACCAGGAAGTAACTGACCTTGTTTCCACCATTATCGCTCATAAGAAACCCCCAGACGGTCACGCTAACAGGAAAGCCAGAGGGAAGCAAGCAAACGAGGCAAATGCGTTCCACTGTGCACGATATTGCACTGCGAGTACGCTACAAACATGACCGCTAGTCATGTTGACTTTGGAGCAACGGCCGCTCAGGAGAAGCGGGCTAGCCCTTGCGCGTGGTAGAGCGGAAGTGCTCGGAAAGCCGTTCCGCCTGCGCCCGATTCACCACGGCGCGCAATTCTTCCACGGATGCCTGCTCGACGCGTGCGGGACTGCCAAAATGGCGCAGCAACTTCTCCGCCGTGCGCTGGCCGATGCCCGGAATATCCAACAGGGCGCTGTGGCGCTGGCGGATGGCGCGGCGTTTGCGGTGGAAGGTGACGGCAAAGCGGTGCGTCTCGTCGCGAATCAGTTGGACGAGCTGCAGGATCGGGGAATGGCGGTCCAGTTGGATGGGATCGTTCTCCTGCCCGTAGACGTAAAGAATCTCCTCGCGTTTGGCGATGCTGGCCAGCGGCTGGTTGATGATGCCCAATTGCTCGAGCGCCTGGGCCGCGGCGTGGAGCTGGCCGATTCCGCCGTCAATAAGAATCAGGCCGGGCAGCGGTTTCTTCTCGTCGCGCAGGCGCCGATAGCGGCGCTGGACGGCTTCGTGGATGCTGGCGAAATCGTCGTTGCCAGCCACGTCGCGGATGATGAATTTCCGGTACTCGCCCTTGCGCAGCTTGCCGTCTTCCCACACGACCATCGAGGCCACCTTATCCGTGCCCTGGATGTGCGAAACGTCGAAGCATTCGATGCGTCGCGGCTTTTCCGTTAGGTTGAGCGCGGCTTCCAGCGCCTCCACAATGGCCTTCGACGACGGCCGGAGCACGCGGAAGCGCTGCTCGAAGCTCAGCTTTGCGTTTCTCTCCACCAGCTCCACCAGCGCGCGCTTCGGTCCGCGCTGCGGCACCAGGATTTCCACGCGGTGGCCGGCGCGGTCCGTGAGGATGGGTTCGAGCAGCGTGCGCTCCTCGAAGTCCATGGGCACGTGCAGGTAGCGCGGTTGGTAGGCGGAATCCAGGTAGATCTGCTTGAGCAGCGCGGGCAGAAATTCGCCCGGCGAGAACGCTTCTTGATCCTCCCAGTAGAAATCGCGACGGTCCACCACGCGGCCCCCGCGCATGTGGAACAGGTTTACAGAGACGAGCGGCGGCTCGGCATACCAGGCCAGCACGTCTGTATCGTCCCCCGCGGCGGCGGCCATCTTCTGGCGTTCCTCCACGTCTTCCAGGGTGCCCAGCAGGTCGCGGAGCGCGGCCGCCTCTTCGAAAAACTCATCGCGCGAGGCGTTCTGCATGCGTTCGGTGAGCCCGGCGCGCAGTTCAGACCTGCGGCCATCGAGAAACAGGCGGACGTCGCGAGCCGCCTCCGCGTAGCGCTCGT
>DATFZR010000580.1:0-2765 GCA_035314265.1 Candidatus Acidiferrales bacterium | reverse complement strand
TGGACGGCGGCTGGAAGGGCTGGAACGAAGCCGGCTTCCCTACAGCCAAGGAGTAGCCCCAGCGTCTGGCCATCTTGACGTTCCGCCAGAGCAGTCTCGCATCGGAATAAGCGTCTGAATCACGCGGTCGTAAGCAGGATGGGCGCGCCCTTTGTGATGACGATGGTGTGCTCGTAGTGGGCGGCCAGGCTGTGGTCCGCGGTCTTCATGGTCCAGCCGTCGGCGGCGAGCACGGCGTCGCCTCTGCCTGCCGCGATGATCGGTTCGACGGTAATCACCAGCCCGTTGGTGAGCCGCTCGCGTTGCCGCGGATTCCAGTAATTCGGCACCTGGGGAGCTTCATGGATGGTGCGTCCGATGCCGTGGCCGCAGAGTTCGCGCACCACGGAAAACCCGCTGCGCCGCACTTCCGCCTCCACGGCCGCACCGATGTCGCACACGCGGCGGTTGGCGCGCGCCTCGCGCATGGCGCGCTGGAACGCCTGTTCCGCGCACGCAGCCAGCCGCGCCAAATCATCCGATGCAGGCGGCACGGGCACGCTAACCGCCGCATCCGCCATGTAGCCATCCTTTTCCGCCGTCAGGTCCAGCTTCACCAGGTCGCCGGCCGCGATCGCGCGCGCTCCGGGCACGCCGTGCACGATTTCGTCGTTCACGCTGATGCACACCGCGCCGGGAAATCCATACACCATGGGCGGCGCGGAGCGAGCGCCCTCGCCCGCCAGTAGCTTCGCGCCGATGGCGTCGAGCTCCGCCGTCGAGACGCCTGGCCTCACCTGCCGCGCCATCTCCCGCAGAGTCTGCCCTACGATGCGCCCGATGGCCCGCAAGGCCTCGAGCTGCTCACTGGTTTCGATGGACATCGCCGCGCCTCCGTTCCGCACCCTTCCCACTCAACCTGGTCGTCCCCGCGCCTTTCCGTGCATCATAATAGGAGCGCTGCTGGGGCGTGGTCCAATTGGTAGGACACCACACTGTTAATGTGGACGGTGGAGGTTCGAATCCTCCCGCCCCAGCCAAAACTCTCATCGTTCCCGCCGGATCGCAATCCCACCCGCCATCAGAACGCGAACGATTTAATCACCACGGTCATGTCTGCGAGGTGTTGCTGCGTGACGCCCGGCGGCCGCGGCGAAAACGTTTGCCCTGGAATCGCGGGAAGGCCATCCGAAATATCGGCCAGGATAATTTCCAGCGGTGAATCGCGCGGGATCGCCATGCGAAGTTCGATCCCCTCTTGCGGCGGCGCGGCGTAGAGAAGATTCCACGATTCGCGCTGCGCACGTGCGTCGAAGATGCGTGCATGCGCGCGCACAATCTTTCCGCCGGCCGCGGCGGCAAACGTCCGCTCTTCCATTTCTTTGCCGTTCAGCCGCACGGAAGAAATCCGCTGCGCCTGCGCTTCAATCGAGACGCGCGCCGCGCCCCGCGGCGACCGGATGAGCACGCGCAGCACGCGAGAATCGCCCTCCTGCGTTTCGCCCAGCAGCTCGGCGACGGGCGCCTCCAACTCCACCACCGGCGCCTCGTGCATCCAGCACGACATCTGCCCGCGCCCAGGCAGAGAAATCGGAAAGTTGGAGAGCAAAGGGAGCGCCGTCAGGTACTGACTGCGCCACGGGTCCGCAGGCACAGCCGGCAGCGCGGAAAACGTGCCGGCCGGCGTGTACCAATCGGCCTTCGCAAGTTCCGCGTCTTTCACATAGGCGATCCATTCCGGCCGCGGGTGCTCGACGCCATAACGCACCGTCACCAGCCCCGCCACGCCTAGAGCCGCCCCCGCGCCCAGGAAGATCAGCGATAGCCGCGCGCTCCGTCCCGAGCTTTCGGGATCGCGCGGAGCCAGCACCGGAGCCAGCAGCCAGGTGGCCAGCGCGACCACCAGCGCCACGGCCGGAGCCCCGATCGTGCTCATCCCCAGCGCCAGGTGCAGCAGCGGAAGAAGAGGCGCTAGAAGAAATACAGCCGGCACCATTCCCAGCCACAGAAGCCCGGTTGCCCCGGTGCTCGCACCGCTCGTGCGTTCCGCGGGACTACGCCGCCGCACAAAAGCGATGCCGAGCACGACGAGCACAGGAACCAGCGGCCACACTCCCAGATAACTCGCCGCCGGAAGCTGGAACGCGGTCACAACGCCCACGACGGTCCACGCGCCGGCGCCGGCCAGCGCAATCTCCTCCCAACGCGCCCCGCCGATTTCCCAAAGAGCCAGCGTAAGTCCCGCCACCAGACACTCCAGCGCAGCCGCGTAAAGCGGAGCAAACATGAAAGGGCCGGGAAACCCTGCATCCGCGTGCATGCGCGGCAGGTAGACGGCGAACCAATCGCCCGCACGCCACGCGGCCAGCAAGCTGACCACGCCCAGCACCAGCGCGAGAGAGAATCCGCCCCAGCGCACAACTCCCCGCACGAATCCAGCGATTGCCACGGCCAGAAACAGCGCCACAAGCAGCACCGCCAAGGGGCGCGCCCAGGCCGCGGGATAAACAATCTCCCAGCCGCCCGCAGGATTGAAGAACACCGCCGCAGCCGCATCGTGCCGCGACAGCAGAGAGAGATCTTCGTTTGCCAGCCGCCGCGCCAGCGGCAGCGCGTAGTTGCCGCTCTGCTGCAGCGTGCGCAGGTCCAGATTTCCGGGCGTGTCTTCGAGCGTGTGGTACCCGTTCGGACCACCCATGAATGCAAAGTTCAGCCCCGCGATACCCGCTTTCCGGAAGACGGCAAAATCCGTCGAGTTCGGCATGGATTGCGCCACGGCAGCGGAG
>DATFZR010000579.1:0-2901 GCA_035314265.1 Candidatus Acidiferrales bacterium | reverse complement strand
GCTTGCCAACGGTGGTGGCGGTGGTGGTGGTGGCCGGCGCGGTTCCGGAGGGCCAGCCGGGAGTAGCCGAAGTGGCTGATTGCGCGGGCGGAGCCTGCGCGGGCGACGCGGGTTTGGCCGCGACGGTCGCGCCGCCGCGCTCAAACTGGGCCCGGCCCATTTCGTAGCCCAGGATAAAGAAGACGCAACAGAGTACGACGATGCCCAGGAAGAGAGCGATCAGATGACCGCTCCCAACGGTGCGTTCCCCGCGCCCTTCTGCCATGCGGTTTCCCCCCCAAGTGCGAATTTACCGCCCGAAGAACCTGCCTTGACTGGCCGGCCGTTCCGACCCCCCGGAACGGACGGCCTGGGCTACTTCAGCGATTTTCCCTGCGATTGCGCCCAAAGATTAATGATATCCACCGGGAGCGGGAAGACAACGGTTGTATTTTTCTCCGCGCCGATTTCCGTCAACGTTTGCAGATAGCGCAACTGGATGGCGGCGGGGCGGGATTCGAGTACGGCGGCGGCCTCGGCCAGTTTGCCGGCGGCCTGGAACTCGCCATCGGCGTGAATGACCTTGGCGCGGCGCTCGCGCTCGGCTTCCGCCTGCTTGGCGATGGCGCGCTGCATGTTCTCCGGGATGTCCACCTGCTTCAACTCGACCTTGGTGACCTTGATGCCCCAGGGCTCGGTATCCTGATCGAGGATGTACTGGAGTTTTTCGTTCACTTTGTCGCGCTCGGAAAGGATGGCGTCCAGCTCAAACTGGCCGCAGACGCTGCGCAGGGTGGTCTGGGCGAGCTGCGAGGTGGCGTACATGTAATTCTTCGTGCGGGAGAGCGCCAGATTGGCGTTGATCACTTTGAAGTAGCAAACGGCGTTGACCTTGGCGGAGACGTTGTCGCGCGTGATGACGTCCTGCGGAGGAACGTCGAGCGTCTCGATCTGCAGCGAGATGCGGTAGAGGGTGTCGATGGGCCAGATGACGATGCGCAGTCCGGAACCCTTGGAGAGCTCCTGCATCCGGCCGAGGCGGAGGATGACGCCGTTCTCCCATTCCTTGATGACGAAGACCGAGTTCCAGAACCAGATCAGGAAAATGATGAAGGGAATTACCAGCGTGATGGCCATTACGTCTCTTCCTCCTCTTCGTTTCGTGCGCTGCGAGCGGCTTGATGCGGCCGCTGCAACAAACAGATTACTGGTGCGCCTCGACCTGGGTCTCGGCCGCGACGGACGCGGGCGTGACCTCGAGGGTCAAACCGTCCACACGCACAACTTTTACCTTTGAGCCTGAGGGAATCTTTTCCGGGGCCCGCGCGCGCCAGAGCGCTCCGGCCACAAACACGACGCCGGTGCCGTCCACAGGCTCGCGCACTTCGCCGGTCTGGCCGACCAGTTCGTTGACGCCCATGGACTGCTTCATGGCAAAGGCGCGCATGGCCAGCCGCATCACCATCACGGCGAGAAAGGCGAACGGCAGCGTGAAACCGAGGGCTACGCCGATGCTCACACCCGCTCCGGTGATCGGGGAGCGCACCAGAACGAGTGCGCCGGCCAGCATGGCCACGACTCCGGCGAGCGCGAGGACGCCATGGCTGGTGACTTTGGCCTCGATGGCAAACAGGGCCACGGCGGCGGCAATCAGCAGAATCGCGAACAGGTTGATGGGCACCACCTGCGCGCCCACGAGGAAGAGCAGGATGGCCACGCCGCCGATCGTGCCGGGAAAGATCAGCCCCGGATGCGTGAATTCCACGTAGAGGCCGATCAAACCCACGATGAGCAGGATGAACATCACGTCCGGCTCGGCCACCCAGCCGAGGAATTTCTGCTTGCTGGACTGCTCGTACTTGGAGGTGACGGCGCCCTGGAGATGGAGAGTGACGGAGGAGCCGTCGAAACGGGTGATGGTGCGGCCATCGAGCTTGGCCAGCAGATCCGCGGGGTTGGCGGCCACCAGGTCAATCAGCTTGCCGCTGAGCGCCTCGGCATCGGAGAAGGCCTTCGCCTCCGTAACCGCCGTTTCCGCCAGCTCCACGTTGCGCGAGCGCTTGCCGGAGATGCTGCGCAGATAGGCGGCGGCTTCGTTCATGGCTTTTTTCTTGAGCGTCTCGTCCACCTGCGCGACGGTGCCGCCAACCACAAAAATGGGGGAAGAAGCCCCGGTGTCTGTGCCGGGCGCCATGGCGGCAATGTCCGCGGAAAGCAGGATGTAGAAGCCGGCGGAGGCGGCGCGCGAGCCGGACGGCGAAACGTAGGCGGCCACAGGCACGGGCGACGAGATGATGTGCTGGATGATGTCGCGCATGGAGGTGTCCAGCCCGCCCGGGGTGTTCAGCGTGAGCAGCACCAGGCTGGCATGCTCGGTAGCGGCCTGGGCGAGGGCCTCGTCCACAAAATCCGCCAGGAACGGCTGGATCATGCCGTCAATGGGAATTTGCAGCACGCGCGGCGCGGCGCCGGCAGGCGCCTGAGCGGCTGCGTGGAACGGGAGGAGCGAAAGCGCGGCAGCCCCGGCCACAATCAGGAACGGAACGAGAAGCGCGATTCGCCAGCCGCTGTAGGACCGAAGCTTGTGCATGAGAGAGTACGAGAAAACTTCAGAGTTCATGTCTCAACCCACTCGAACTTCCCGATCGCCGGCGCTTTCGCGCAGCATACACCGGCCTCCGCCAGCCATCTAGGTACATTATTGCACGGCTGAAGCCGGCCGGAGTGTAAAGCGGATTCCGGCGAAGGACGAACGGCGAACGGTTCCCGGCAGAATGCCGGCCTTGGACCGGGGCCGGAGCACGGACGAGAGTCTGCGCTACAGAGCGGCGGAAGAGGGGTTGGGAGCGAGCTGGGGCGCCAGGGCGTCCATGAATTCCTTGAACGCGGGATTGGTGCGCACGGGGGCGAAGACCGGGTCTG
>DATFZR010000578.1:0-2268 GCA_035314265.1 Candidatus Acidiferrales bacterium | reverse complement strand
GATGGCGACGATCTGGAATACCGGCGCGACAAGCATGCCCAGAAACACGGTGTAGGTGACCAGCGTGCCCAGCGTCATCGTGCCCACCAGGATTTGGCGCGCACCGATGAACATGATGACGGCGCTGACGATGCCCAGCAGGACGCTCGAAGAAAGGTTCATCACCGACATGGCGGTGAGGGTTTTCAGGACGTTGTCCAGCAAGCGCTGCACGCCACCGGCGAAGACGCCGGCTTCACTCTCTTCGGCGCGATAGCCTTTGACCACGCGGACGCCGCCCAGCGATTCGGTGAGCCGGCCGGTGACTTCGCCCTGAATCTTGGGGCGGGCGCGGAACATGGGACGAATCTTGCTCATGGCCTGCTGCAGGGTGACGCCGAGGACGAGGAGAAAGCCGATGGCGATCAGGGTCATGGTGGCGCTGATGCGCAACAGAATGACCAGCGCGAAGATGGAGGTGAGCACGGCGCCGGCAAACTCGACGAGTCCCGTGCCGATCAGGTTCCGCACGCCTTCCACGTCGCTCATGATGCGCGAGACGAGGACGCCGGTTTTGTTCGCGTCGTAGTAGGCCACGGAGAGACGTCCTACGTGGCGCTGCACCTGGCGGCGCATGTCGGCGATCAAACGCTGGGCGGCCTTGGAAAGAATCTGGGTGAGCGCGTAAGAGGAAGAACCCTGAACCAGTGTGGCGGCGAGCACGGCCAGCACCAGGGGCGTGAGCAGCGATGCGTGGCGCTTGCCGATGACATCGTCGATCAAATATTTGGTGGAGGCGGGAAGAACGAGGCCGGCGAGACGGTTGACCACCATCAGCGCGAAGCCCATGACGAGAAGGGGGCGCCGCGGGCGCATCAACGCCCAGACCTCGGGAAGCATTTCGCGGAGGGAAGGCTTGGGTTTTTCTTTGCCGGCTGGGTCGGGCATTTGACCACGCACATCTTTGCCGCTGATGCGTCCCCGCGCCATGACATCAGGATGACACAGGGATGAATAAATCTGAAATCGCGGGGGCGGGGCGTTTTCGGTGCGAACGTGGCTGCGGAGGCGCTTCGCGTTCGGATGCGCCGCGCATGGGGGGAGACCGGCCGGAGACAAATCGGCGTATTCCACGGGGCAAAATCGCTCTGCGGCTTCGCCTTAGATTCGCCTGGGGCGAAATCCCGTGGTACATCAAGCGCCTTGACGCGCTCACTCCACACTCCTACACTGAGTTATCGACTCTTTGGGGGTTTCCCGCACATGGACTTCAGGCTAGGCGAGAAGGTTGTTTACCCGAACCACGGCGTAGGGATCATCGAACAAATCAGCTTTGGAGTCCTCAACGGCCGCACGGAAAAATACTTCATGCTACGGGTGGTTTCGAGTGGCCTGCGCGTGATGGTACCGCACTCGAACGTACAGGCCGTGGGGCTGCGTCCGGTGATCCAGTCCACCGAGGCAGGCCGAGTGCTGAACTACCTTGAGAACACGAAATGCGGCAGCCACCACGACTGGAAGCACCGCTTCAAGGAGAATTCGGAGCGCATGCGCACCGGGTCTCTCTATGAAGTGGCCACGGTGCTGAAGAGCCTGGTATCGCTGAGCCGGTCGAAGCCGCTGTCGTTCCGCGAGAAGAAGATGCTGGAGCGGGCGCGGCACCTGCTGATCAGCGAACTGGCCACGGCGCGCAACGCGCCGGAACAGACCATGGAAGACAGCGTGACGAAGGCGCTGGCGAAGAGCAAACTGAGCCTTCCGCCGGCGAGCGAAAAGCTTCCGGACTGAGGATTCTCACCGTTTTTTCTTCTGAGCTTTTCCCGGGCGGCGAACTGCGCCCCAACCGCCGCCGCCGGGTGATTCAATCCGCAGGACATCTCCGACTTCCATCGGCAGGCTGATCTTGGAGGGCAGCGTTTGCTCGCGGCCGCGGCGGATGAGTGTGTTCTTTCCGCATTTGCCGGCGGCGCCGCCGGCCAGGCCGTAGGGGCCGATGCGGCGGCGATCGGAGAGCAGGCTGGCGCCGGCGGCGGTGAGGAATTCGAGCTCGCGGATGATGCCGTCGCCGCCGCGCCAGCGGCCACGGCCGCCTGAGCCGGGGCGCAGGCTGTAGCGGCGCACGCGGACGGGATAGACGTGCTCGAGGACTTCAATGGGAGTATTGAGCGAGTTCGTCATGTGCGAGTGGATGCCGGAGATACCGGCGGCGCCGGGCCGGGCGCCCATTCCGCCGGCGATGGTCTCGTAGTAGGCGAAGGGCTGGCCGGCGCGCGGGCCAGGTCCCGCAAG
>DATFZR010000577.1:0-3334 GCA_035314265.1 Candidatus Acidiferrales bacterium | reverse complement strand
ATTGGGTCGCGAGGTGGGAATCGGCTTTTCCACTGGACGCTCTAAGTCTCCTAAGCCTATCATGCTGATTCAAAGCAACTTAGCTTTCGTGGATGCCTCTCCTTTGAGGCTGACGGCTGGTTTTGCCCCAGGATTGCCAGTGCTAGTACCACGAGTACCCTATGGCAACTGGCACAGCTATTGGCAGGCAGCCACACCCCGCAGAGCGCAGGCGGGCACGCCGGCTCCGCCTGCAAGTTCCCATCTTTGTCCGCGGAATGGACGACGTATACGCAGACGCGTTCCTCGATCTGACCAAGACCGCGGATATCAGCGCCATTGGCGCATGTTTGGCGAGCCCGCGTGCGCTGCGGCTGAATCAACTTGTCTCGCTGCGCATTCCCGCTCCGTCTCCTTCTTCGGCCGGGTTGCTGCCCGGAGCCTCGCCGCCCATTTCCGCCCGGGTGGTTCGAAGCCAATCCATGGGGGATTTCCACCTGGTCGGGGTCGAATTCACTAAACCGCTGGACTGAACGGAAAACGTTTTCCGCCGCGGCGTGGCCTGCGACCAGGTAAAGAATGCTTGCCACCTGCGGGAATTGTTTTCCACTACAGCTTCCCCCACACCGTTAACCTCGCGTTGACATGAGGGTTGCGATTCTCTAGGATTCGCGTGCTCCCCGCCGGAGAGTCGCCGGCCGGGTGGAAGCTGACGTGCTCCCTTCTGAGGCATAGGCGCACTATGCCGGAATACGGACATTTCATTTGAGTGGAACTGCCCCCATTCCTAGTAATTTGGATAACCCGCGCCTGCAGCTCTCGGCCGAAGATGCCTTCCTGGATCTTCTGATCGAGACGCTGCAGAACCTCGACCGCTCGGTTCGCGCGCAGTTCCTGCAGCGTTTTCTGAAAAATCTCGCGCAAGTCGAGCTGAGTGAAACCACCAGCCTCGAGTTCTGGGAACAAATCCTCACGCGCCGGCGCGAGCTCTCCGAGAGTTTGCAGAAACCTGTTTCCCTGCAGACGGCGCTGGTGGACGTGCTGGCCTCGTCGAATTTTCTGCGCATGCCCATCCTGATGGAATACGAGGATCTGAAGAAACTTCAGATCAACGCGGCCACAGACGCGCTTACCGGGCTCTACAACCGGCGCCTGTTTGAAGAGTATTTCGCGAAGGAACTGAACCGGGCGAAGCGGCACAACCAGCCCATCGCGCTGATCATCATGGACCTGCACGGCTTTAAGGCCGTGAACGACCGCCACGGCCACCTGCAGGGCGATCACGTGCTTCAACTGGCAGCGAGCACTCTGCGCAAGACGCTGCGGACTTCCGATTACGCGTTCCGCATCGGCGGCGACGAGTTTGCTCTCCTGCTGCCGCACGCCGATCCCGCGCAGGCCGGCATCCTGGGCCGCCGCGTTCGCGCCAATTACGGCGCGGCAATTGAGCCTTTGAAGCTGGATCTGCCGCTGGCGCTGGACTTCGGCGTTTCTGTGTTTCCGAACGACGGCGATGCCAAGGATGCGTTGATCCGCCTGGCGGACGAACGCCTGTACGAGTTGAAGAACTCTACGCGGGCTCCGGCGCCGCCATCGAGCCCTCCGCAACAGACGGCGCGGGTGATCCCCATGGAATCCCCCGCATCACGGGAGGCCTCTGCGGCGCGCGAAGCTTCTCCGCAGGCACAACACCCTGTGGATTCGGCCTTTGCCCCTGCGGCAACCCTGCCGGCGGCTTTCCAGGCTTCGCCGCGTTCCGGCGAACGCCGGAAGTGGGAGCGGGTTTCCCTGGTGGGTACGCGTGCGCACGCCGTGATCGGAGAGGGAACCGAGGTGAGCGCGCGCGTGCTGGATATGAGCTATGGTGGCGTGGCTTTGCAGGTGGACCACGCGGACAGGCTTCCGGCTGTGTTTCCCGCCGTCTTGCATGTTCCCATTCTGCCGCCCGTAAAGGTGAGTTTGCGGAAGGCGTACGTCCAGCCGACGGAAGGACAGAAATTCCGCGTGGGCTGCGCTTTTCTTCCCTGAAGACTGGGGATTGGGAACCCGCCGCCCAGCCGCTCTGGTGCGGGCCTGCCGAAAAGCCACCAAGGCCCGAACAGTGTGGACTAGGAAAAGCGGTGGTTGAATGTGAAAATGTTTTCCTATCTTCAACAGGACTGTCAACTGCCGAGGCCCCGGAACTGATGCTGCAGAGCCTGCCGCTGATCTCACTAACTGCTTATAAAACAAGTACATGCAAATATCTAATGGCCCAAGTGGCCCTGCCTGCTCGATGGCTCTTGAACTGCTCTTCCCCGGATGGAACTCAGTCTTGAGGATGTGAAACATCGTGGCCAAAGTGCAACAGTTTGCGTCTCCCGCGGAAACCGCTCGTAACGGCTTTGTCCCGCCGGAGATCCTGTTCGGCTGCACGGACGAGATGCTGCGGGTCCGGCGCACGATCGAACGCGTAGCCGGCGTGCGCGTGCCCGTGCTGATCCGGGGTGAGAGCGGAAGCGGAAAAGAGCTGCTGGCTGCCTACCTGCACCGCATCGCGCCGTGGTGCGACAAGCCCCTGGTGAAGGTGAACTGCGCCGCGATTCCCGGGCCGTTGCTGGAGTCTGAACTTTTCGGTTACGAGAAAGGCTCCTTCACCGGCGCCTACAACAGCCGCCCCGGAAAATTCGAGTCCGCAGAGGGCGGCACGATGGTGCTGGATGAAATTGCCGAGATCGATTCGGGCCTCCAGGCAAAGCTGCTGCAAGTGCTCCAGGATGGGTGCTTCAGCCGCATCGGCGACCTCGAGGAGCGGCGCGCGGACGTGCGCATCGTCTCCATCTCGAACAAAGACGTGGAGGCGGAGATCGCGCGCGGCACGTTCCGCGAAGACCTCTACTACCGGATCAACGTGGTCAACGTGCAACTGCCTCCCCTTCGCCGCCGCCTGGAAGACGTTCCGGGGCTGGTGGAATACTTCCTCCGGCACTACAGCGAGCGGTTTGGGCGGGCGACGCAACCCTTGCCGGCCACGATCCTCGAACGTTTCCAGCAGCACCAGTGGCCCGGGAACGTGCGCGAA
Organism: Candidatus Acidiferrales bacterium; assembly: GCA_035314265.1. Lineage (GTDB taxonomy): Bacteria > Acidobacteriota > Terriglobia > Acidiferrales > UBA7541 > JOPF136. The sequence continues at coordinate 294 of DATFZR010000577.1, read as the reverse complement.
CTGGAGAACTACGTAAAGCGGTTCGTGATCCTCGACAGCCCGGAATCGATCATCGAGGAGCTCGATGAGCGCGGCCGCGGGCCTGTTTCCGGCGGATTCCAACTGCCGCCGATCCGTGAATTCTCCCTGAAGAAATTCGCCAAGCGGGCCAGCCAGCAGGCGGAACGCTACATGATCCTCGAGGCGCTCAAGCAGACGCGCTGGAATCGCAAGCGCGCCGCGGAAATGCTGGGCATCAGCTACCGCGCCCTGCTGTACAAGATCAAGGAAGCCGGCCTGCCTCCCAAGAAGCGC
>DATFZR010000576.1:0-2304 GCA_035314265.1 Candidatus Acidiferrales bacterium | reverse complement strand
CTCCGTCCGCCCAAGGGGGAAGTGGCCGCTGCTCCTCGCCGTTCCGGACCAGGCCCTGTCCACTGAAGAAGCTCGCCGCGTACTCCCGGCGCAATATTCCCGCGCTGACGCCGTAGCCAACGTCCAGAACTCGATGCTCCTGCTCGCCGCCTTCATGCAGGGCAGTCACGAACTGCTCCCCGCCGCGCTCGAGGACCGCATCCACCAGCCTTACCGCGCTCCGCTCTGTCCCCTGCTCCCGTGTCTGCAGGAACTCACCGGGAAGCCGGGCATCCTGGGCGCAGCACTCAGCGGCGCGGGGCCATCGGTCATTGTTTTCCTCGATCCCAGTTCCTCCGCGAAGAAAACGAGAGCCTCCGTCGAGGCTCACCTCGCTGGCCGCGGACTTCGCGCCGAACTGCTGCTCACTTCCATCACCCACCGCGGCGCCCACCGCTGATTCCGGCTCTTTCCCCCCATACACCACTAAAGTGCCATTTACTAGTTGAGCTATCCCGGATAGCTTGGCTTTTCCCCCTGACGGAAACATATGCGACGCGTGCCAAACGGCACGGGCCGCCGCTTCTTTGGAAGCTCAGGGTAAGTTTCTTTGGGGATAAGCAGGATAAAGCGGAAAATGCACTACCCGATCCAGCCACGGGAGAGCGTTGCACCACGCAGTGCGCCGATCCCTCTCGTTCGCGAGCAGGTCCGGCAGGAAATTCAGAGCTTTCTTCACGCCCTGGATTCCTATCCCGCCCGCGTCGCTAAAGAACCCCGCGTCAGCTTCCACCAGCATCTTTGCAGCCTGTTCGCTCCCGCTCGCAACGAACAAAGCAACGAACGACGCGACCCTCGCCTCCGTCGTCAATAATCGGAAGCTCCCGTCTCCATCTAGCGACTGGCCGGTGGCACGATCCCGTTCATGCGCAGGTATACCACCATCTGCCCGTAGTGGTCGAAGACATGGACTGAGACGCTTGTCGCCAGGCCGAGACGCGAAACCCTTCCTTCGCCGAACGGACTCTTTATTGTTTCCACGAAATTCTTCTCATTGATGGTCTGCACGGCCTTGTGCACATACGCGAAGGAGTCGTTCAGATACTTCAGAATATCGGCTTTGCTGGTGACCGAGGCAGGGCCCGATTCGTCTCCAATATCTACCGGCGGTTTCTCTTCCAGAATGGCTGCTGCCAGTTCGTAGTTCACCGCCGCCACGTGTTTTATCTGCTGGCCGAAAGTCCGCACACCTTTGAACTCGCCACTGGTCGGAGCGAATCCGAATTTGTCCTCCGGCATCGCTTCCGCCGCCGGAACAAATTCGTGCTCCACATTCAAAACCGTATGGTCGAGCACTTCCGTGACCGTCCGGCGCTCATCCTTACTCTTGGGATTCTGGGCTGCGCCATACGCCGCCAGCGCCAGCAGGCAGAAAGCAAGACAGCCGAATCTCTTCTTCATGAGAATCTCTCCGTTCAGGCAGTCGCGGCCCTAGTCCCTAACCACCGCCGGAGCCATCTTCAACTCATACCCGGTCAAGCGGTGCCACAGAGTGCTGCTCAAACCTACCACCATTGCCAGCGCCGACCAAGCCAGCGCAACAGGAACTCCCTTGCGCGCCGCCAACTCCCCCCACACGGCGCTGCCCAGCGCCATTCCGCCTTGCAGCACCAGCAGGTACATCGACAAGGCCCGCGCCCGCATCCATGAAGGACACATCGTTTGCGCCACTAAATTGAAGCACGCCAGGATTCCAATCCAAGCCGCGCCCGCCGTGAATAATACCGCACAAAGCCACTCAAAATCATGCACCTGCCCCGCCGAGAATGTCATGGTCGCAAACACCAGGGTCGCCGCCGCCACCAGCCCGTCCACCGAATAGCGCAGCCGCAGGCGCGGCAGCACCGCCGCTCCGGCCAGCGCTCCCAATCCAAAGCAGGTCAGCAGGAACCCGTAGCCCTGCGCCCCATGCGGCTGACAAATCACCGGAAGCAGCGCCAGCAGGGAAGTCGCTCCCACGCTGAACGCCCCCGTGCGAATCAGAACCGATCTCACCTGAGGTGCGCCCCGAACGTAGCGAAAGCCCTCCAGGATCGCATCGCGCACCCGCCGCGTGGCCAGCGGTTCATGCGGTGCACGACGCCAGCGGCACAAGAAGAGAATCACGCCGAAGAAGGACGCCGCATTCAGCAGAAACGACCACCCCGATCCCGCCGCCGCCACCACTATGCCGCCCAAGGCCGGTCCCACCGCGCGCGCCACGTTGAATCCAGCTGAATTCAATGCCACCGCTGAAGCGTGACGCCCCGGCGAAACCACTTCCGG
>DATFZR010000575.1:0-2079 GCA_035314265.1 Candidatus Acidiferrales bacterium | reverse complement strand
CGACCACGCCGACGATGGTGGCATAGGGCTCGTCTTTGTTCGTAAGGCCGGGGCCGATGCGAAGGCCGCGGCCGATGGGGTCTTCGCCGGGAAACTTCCGTTTGGCCAGGGATTCGCTGATCACCACGGCCTGGGGCATCTTGGTTTCCGTCATGTCGTGCTCGTCGAGCAGACGGCCGCGGCGGAGCGGAATGCCGATGGTCTGGAAATAGTTGGGGCTTACCGCATAGCGATAGACGGCGCGATCGTCGTCGGGATTGAATTCGTTCTCAAAGGCAATGCCGTACATTTCTGAATCGCCGCTCAGCGGCAACTGGTTGGTGAATGCGGCCTCGCTGACGCCGGGCACGCGGCGCACGGCATCGAGCGCCTCGGCAAAGAACCGGAGGCGAGCGGGATCGTTATCGTCAAAGCGGTGACCCGACTCCTGCACCTGCAGGGTGAGCACGTTGCGGGCGTGGAAGCCGGCGTCCACGGCAAACAGGCGTTCGAGGCTGCGCAGCAGGAGTCCTGCACCGACCAGCAGCACCAGGGAAAGAGCCACCTCGGCGACTACCAGAGTGCTGCGGGTCCAGCGATGTCCGCCGACCGTGCTGCGCGAAACCTCCTGGAGGCCGGAGCGCGGGTCGCTGCGCGAGGCGTGCAGGGCGGGAACCATGCCCACGATCAGGCCGACGAGCGTGGCCACGCACAGCGCGAAGGCGAAGACTGTGCCGTTGAGGCCGATGGCGTCCACACGCGGAAGGCCCGGGGGACTGAGCAGCACCAGCGCGCGCATGCCGTAATCCGCTACGAGCATGCCCAGAGCGCCCCCCAGGATGGCCAGGAGCAGGCTCTCTGTGAGGAGTTGCTGGATCAGACGTGAACGCGGAGCGCCCAGCGCGAGGCGCAGGGCGAATTCTCCGCGGCGCTGCGCGCCGCGGGCGAGCAGCAGATTGGTGACGTTGACGCAGGCGATCAGGAGCAACAGCAAGACCGCGCCGAGAAAGGCGAGTAGCGCCGGGCGGACGACGCGCGTGACGTCGCCCTGGAGCGTGGCCACGACGAACCCGCTGGACAGGTCGGCCCAGAAGACGCGGGGAAACGCGGGGAGCGGGGTCTGCGCGATCGCGGCGAGTTCCTGGCGGGCTTGATTTTCCGTTACGCCGGGGGCGAGGCGCCCGACCATGCGCAGGTGATGGCCCCATTCCCTGTTCTGGGGGCGCAGAACCGTGTCGTACTGCAAGGGCGCCCAGAGCTCCGCGGCTGGCGCGAGCACGTTTTCAAATGCGGGCGGCATCACGCCGACGACGGTGAAGAGGAGATCGTTGAGCCGGACGTCGTGGCCGACGATGGTGGGGTCGCCGCCGAAGCGGCGGCGCCACAGCGCGTCGCTGAGGATGACCACGTTGGGACCGTTGAGAATGTCTTCCGAAGGCTGGAATTCCCTTCCGATGCGCGGAGCGACGCCCAGCGCGCGGAAGTAGCTGGCGCTGACGCGCTGCCCTTCCAGGCGCTCGGGCTGCGTGGCGCTGGTGATGGTGGGCTGCCAGACGCGCAGAACGGCCAGGGCGTCGAACGAGCGGCTGCGCTGGAGCACTTCGCGATAGGTGCCAAAGGTTACGGCGACGGGTGCGCCGCTCTCGCCGTAATCGGAGAGCACCAGGATGCGGCCGGGCTGGGGATACGGCAGCGGCTCGAAGAGAATCGGGTTCACGGCGCTGAAGATGGCCGTGCTGGCGCCAATGCCCAGCGCGAGCGTGAGGATGCACAGCACGGTGAATCCGGGGCTGCGGCGCAGGCGGCGCGCGGCGTAGCGCAGGTCGGAAACGAAGGCTTCGAAGCGATTCTCCCAGCCGTAGGAGCGCACTTCTTCGCGCAGGGCGGTGGCGTTGCCGAATCTGAGTTGCGCGGCGCGGCGGGCTTGCTCGGGGGAAAGGCCGCCGGCGATCAGTTCGGCGGTGGCCTGCTCGACGCAGTGCTGCACTTCGTCGGAGGCGTCTTTATCCGCCGCGGGACGATCGGCGAGCGTTCGCAATCCGTGGGTGATCTGGCGCCACAGCGACATGGGATTACCCTTCCGCCTTGAGCAGGCGGGCG
>DATFZR010000574.1:0-4789 GCA_035314265.1 Candidatus Acidiferrales bacterium | reverse complement strand
TCGGCGCGGCCGACCAAAACGTCACTTGGGACGTGGGTGGCTCCATCAACGGCAGCATCGCGGAAGGGCTGATCTGCCTTCCCGCCAGCCAGCCCTGCCAGGCCCCGAATGGCCCGTTTGCGGGCGCGGTGGAATTTCGCGCGCCGGATGTGCCTCCCATTCCGAACGTGGTGAGCGTGCACGCCGGGAGCGAGGCCACGCCGTCTGCCCAGGCTACCGCCCTGATCACCATCAGCACGGCGCCCTTCATCACCGGCCTCGTGCCCGCGAGCGTGTTTGCCGGCGCGGCTGCACCCTTCGGGGTGCGCGTGGCAGGCGTGCAGTTCGCTCCATCAGCGCCGGGACCCGGCACAACCATCGTGATCAACGGCAGTCCCCGCGCAACCAACTGCCCTTCCGCCACGGAATGCGACACAGGGCTCTATCCGGCAGAGGTGGCCGCAGCCGGCACACTCACCGTGAGCGTCGAAACGGGGGACACTCCGCCGACGGCGGGCAACGCGGTAAGCCTGATCGTGGCCGCACCGCAGCAGACCGCTACCGTGATCCCTTTGAGCGCAGCAGCACCGCTGGCCACCGGCATGGACATCTTTGTGGTGGAACCGACGCTGGCCGGCAGCGATCCGCCCGAGGAGTTGAGCCTGCTGGAAATCGGATTGGTGGACCCCACGTCGGGAACCTGCTCGCTCGGTGCGCCGCCGCTCGTGCTGCCGCGCCCGGCGAGCGGCAGCACGACCTTCCGGCTGTGCGCGTTCGGCACGTCTCTCGACCAGATTTCGCAGGTCAGCTTTTCGTCCTCTTCTTCGGGTGCGGCGGATCTGGCCACGGCCAATCTCAATACGTCGCTCGGCAGCCTCTCCGTGGAATTTGACGCCGTGCTCTCCGCGACGGCCGCGCCGGGGCCACGGACGCTTTTCGCCGCAACGCCGGGCCTGGATCTGGCATCCCTGACCGCCGCAGTCGAGGTGCAATGACGAGGTTCTAAAGATGATGTTCAAAAGCGATGTTCGAAACGATGTTCAGAAACATGGAGGTGCTATTTCAATGTTCCGAATCATTTCTCTCGTAGCCGCCGCGGGTCTCGCCCTTCTCTGGCCCGGCGGCGCGCCAGCCCAGTCCACCACGCTCGCGCGAATGGATTTGCGCGAATTGGCCACGCGAGCCACATACGTGGCCCGCGTCCGCTGCGTAGCCGCCACCAGTTGGGCAGACGCCAGCCTCGTCTGGACCCTCTCGACATTCGACGTGATCGAATCCTGGAAGGGCGATCCGCCGCCCCGCTTTACCGTTCGCCTGCCGGGAGGCGAAGCCGCCGGCCAGCGCGTGACCGTGGAGGGCGCGCCTCGCTTCGCCGCCGGAGAGGAGGCCCTTCTCTTTCTCGAGCCCCAGCGCGGCCGCCAGATGAATATAGTGAGCTGGGCCCAGGGCACGTTTCGAATCCGCAGGAACCCGCGCACCGGCGCCGAAGAGGCTACGCAGGACACAGCCGGGCTGCAACTCATCGGCCCCAGCGCGGCCAAATCCTCGAGCGGCGAAAGGCGAAGCCTTCCCCTCACAAAACTTCGCGCACTGGTGGGCAGCGTCCTCGCGGAGTCCCCACGATGAGGCGCAGCCGCCTCGCAACATTTACGGCAGCCGCGCTGCTCCTCGCAGGTACGGCGCACCCCGCGCGCGCCTACGTGGTGAACCAGCAAATCGCGGATACAAATGACCCGCGCAACGCCGGCGTTTCCGCCTGCCCGCTGCCCACGCGCATGAACCTCAACCAGCCAGGCGGCCTGGATCGCCGCTGGGACACAACCCTGGGCCCAAACATCCTCACCACGCCGGGATTTCCCGGCGGCCCGCCGGCGGAGGTGCAAGGCGTAATCCTGGCGTCCTATTCCACCTGGACCGGCGTTGCCGGCGCCGCGATCTCCACCGCGTCTTATGCGCCGCTCACAGCCACGAGCGGCGGCAACAACTGCAATTCCGCCGACGGCATCAACACGATCTGCTTCGCCCAGGACGACACCTTCGCCATCGGCGTTCTGGCCGTCACGCGTGTGACCACGGCCATAGCCATCGGCCAAAGCGCGGGCTCAAAGACCGCCTCCTTCGCGGGAGAAATCCTGGATGCCGACGTGGAACTGAATCCAGCGGTCCCCTTCGCCACTCCCGGAGCACTCGCCGCGAATCCCAACGCTTACGATTTGGAGAGCATCCTGATCCACGAGCTGGGCCACACGCTGGGCTTCGCGGAATCTCCAGTGGCGGGCGCGGCGATGTTCCCCTTCGCGGCCAATCCGGGCACGTTCCGCGGCGCGCGGCCTTCCCTGGCCGCTCCAGACGCCCCGCTGGCAGACGACGATCGAGCCGGCCTTCGCGTGGTCTATCCCGGCGCGGCGGTCTACGGAACCATTCGCGGCCGGATTCTGCCGGTGAACCCGCTGTCGCTCGCGGGCCTTGCCGCGACGTCTCCCGGCATGACGGTTACGGGGTACTACGGCGCGCACGTGGTGGCCGTTGACGCGGATACCGGCCAGGTGGTGGCGGGAACGCTGGGCGGCTGGTCATGCGACCCGTCCGTACAGGTTACGAATTTCGACGGAAGCTACGAAATTGGCGGGCTGCCGCTGGGCCACAACTACATCGTCTACGCCGAGCCCCTGAACGGGCCCGTGTCTCCCGGGATGCTTTCCGGCCCGCTCTCCGCGCAGCCCTGCCGGCCGGAGAGTTCAAACGCATGCGTACCGCCCGCCGCGAATACGCTGTTTTCTTCCCGGGTAAAACCCTGAGCGGGCATGCGCTGGGGTGAATGGTGGACACCCCAAAATGGTTGCGGCTCCCGGTTTCCCGGGAGCCGCACGTTTCCTGGCCGTTCCCGGCCGATCCTCAGTACAGCTGGTTCGGCAGGATCAATTGCGTAAAGCCGAGCGTATTGATGTCGCGGAACGTAGGCGTTCGCGGCGGCAGCAGCGTCGGCGTGAGGAACTTCGTATCAAACGCGTATCCGCGGGCGGGCGGGTTGTACACCGCGAAGCAACACTTGTAGGTGCCGATGGCCTGCGTGTTGAAGTAGAAACTGACGATGGAACCGGAATACGCCAGCGTCCCGTTCCAGTTTTCGAGGTAACGCAGGAAGTTGTGCACGCCGCCGTCGGTGCCGAAGTCCTGTGCCGTGCCGGAAGGCTGCGGGAAGCTGAGGCCCTTGCCGGCCAGAATGGCCATGCGGTAGTAGGTTGTGTTCCCGGAACGATTCGTGCTGCCGGAGGAGCCGTCGTACGGGCTGACGTAGGACTGTATGTCGTTCCAGTTCGACGACAGGAACGTCACCGCGTCCGCGAGGATTGCCGAAGGCACCTCGGTACCGGTGTACGTGCAGACTGTCGGGCTGCCGGTGCACGACCCGCCCGTCGCATTGAAGTTGCCTTCCACATAGACGGGATTCTCAGAAGTGATGGTCAGCCCGCAGCCGACCGTTCCGCAGGTTCCCAGGGTATAGGCAGCGGCATCGGTGAGCTTGAGCGCGCGGCGGAAAAACAGCGCGGGATTGTCGCGGGCTTCAGGAATCGATACAGCCTGGTACGGGGCGCCGGTACCAGCGGTCTTATACATCTTGGTCACGGTGGTTGCGGGTCCGCCCGGGCAGAGCAGGTTTGACCCAGCCGGAGTGCCAGGCGTGCAGTTCTCAGACCCAGACGCAGGATCAGTGAGCATGGGATAAGGAGCAGTCTTTTGCGCCGTGGGCAGCGGGTAGACTTCGAACGAAGGTTGGCCGCCGTAGGTATCCACCGGCATGGTCACCGGAGTGGCTCCCGGAGCCGTCGCGTTTGCGCCGTTCAGGTCTTCCCCGGTATCCGTCAGCCCGTTCGGCGTGCCGGTGGAGCTCAGGGGGTTGACGATGTCTTCGTATCCGATATTGCCGAGTTTGCGCGTGCCGCTGGCGCTTGCGGTGCTTGGGCAATTGCCCACTGGGGAGCACGGCTGGTTGCTGCGGCGATCGGAGAAATAGACGAGGTAGCCCGCCGTTCCCGCGGGCGGCGCGCCCTTCTGGCCGATGGTCCCGACGAACCACTTGGAAAGGTTCGTTACGTCCAGTTCGACATAGTACATGACGCCCGACAGAGCTAACTGGCTGTTGGTCATGCCGCTCGGAGCCGTGCCGGCTGCGCTCGTATCGCGTACCAAAGCTTCGCGCGCGTCAAACAGCATCATGGGAATGAAATCGCTGGCCACGGTGGTAATCTTGGCGTTATTCGCAACCGAACCTGGACCGTTGCTGCCCGAAGCGGGCGTGTTGTACCCGCATGTCCCCCATGTGCTGACGCTCGGAACGTCCGTCACGCGCTGCAGGCGCAGCACGGCGTTCGGATAGGGCTCAATACAGGACGCTGTGGCGGTCGCGAGTGTTGCCGGGGTACCGACAGTGCCGGCAAGCGAGTCGAACGCCGACCCGTTCGACAAGTTGCGCCCGGTGGTTCCCAGCGACAGGATGTCCTGCGTGACGTCTGTCCAGTTTCCTCCCGAGGTCTGGTCCTGATACTCGATCTTGATGTAACCCCAAATGCGAGGCTGGCCCGCGTTGAACCAATCTCCGGTCGTGGCGGTGGGAGCGCCGGCCGACGCGGCCCAGGGGGGCAGGACAGTGGGCACGCCCGTCTCGCTGGCAATGGGAAGACCCGGAGCGGGCGTCACGCCATCCGATTTAACCACCGTCCAGTTGGTATCCGTTGACGCCAGGCTGGTGCAGGGCGTCCCGGGGTTGCAGAACAACGGCACCGCCGGATTGGTTGAGTTCGAACCAAAC
>DATFZR010000573.1:0-6347 GCA_035314265.1 Candidatus Acidiferrales bacterium | reverse complement strand
GTAGAAGCCCCCGCTCCCGTCGAGCGCTTCGTAAATGATCCCGGCCTTCGTGCGGTTGATTGCTTCCATCTTCTCGAGACCGCCGACGGTCTCCACCAGCCAGCGCGCCACCAGCCCGGCGACGTACACGGCAAACACCGGCGGCGTGTTGTACATGGAGTGCTCGCGCGCGAGCAGGCGGAAATCGAGCATGGCCGGAAGACCATCGGGAACCTGGTCCAGCAGGTCTCCGCGCACGATCACGATGGTCGCGCCCGCGGGCCCGGCATTCTTCTGCGCCCCGGCGTAAATCAGCGCGTGGCGCTCGACGTCCATGGGCCGCGAGAGAAAATCGGAGGAAGAGTCGCACACCAGCGGCGCGCTTGCAGCCCCGGGCGGCTCAAAAAACTCCACGCCCTGGATGGTTTCGTTCGAGGTGTAATGCACGTACGCGGCGCCCGGATCGTATTCCGGCTCGTGCGGCGAAGGCGTGCGCGCATAGCCGGATTCTTTTCCGCTCCAGGCACACCGCGCTCGGGCCACCTTCTGCGCTTCCGCCAGCGCTTTTTCGCCCCAGCTTCCGGTGACCACGTAATCCGCGCGCGGGCCCTCGCGCCGCAGAAAGTTCATCGGGATCATCGCGAACTGGAGCGAGGCGCCGCCCTGCAGAAACAACACGTGATATTCGGTGGGAATGCGCAGCAGCGTGCGCAGGTTGTATTCCGCGGCGGCCAGCGCGCCCTCGAACCACTTGGAGCGGTGGCTCACCTCGAGAACGGACGTACCCAGCTCCGGATGCGCCACCAGGTCGCGCTGGATTTCTTCCAGCACGGCCAGCGGCAGCGCCCCCGGCCCCGCTCCAAAATTGTATACGCGCTCGGCCACTCGTCCGGCCCCTCCCGGAAGGGCCGGACCCATTCTACGCCGCTCTTTCAGCGGGCCCAGATTTTGTCGGCGCCGTTTTCGTAGGGGTAGACGTACACCATCCAGCCGAACATCTGGGGAACAAAACGTCCGTCCGCTTCCTCGCAGACTTTCTCCGTTGCGATGCTCCCCGAAGGGCCGAACCGCGTCCAGAGCAGCACCCTGTCCTACTTTGCCGCGGGGGAGACGGACTGGTGCGCGACGTATTCGGCCACATACGCGGCAAAGGCTTCTTCCAACCGCCGCGTGACCGGCCCCGGCGCGCCGGAAAAGGCGTGGCCATCCATCTCGCCCACGCCGATCAGGTTCCGGTTGGTGGACGAAATAAACATTTCATCGGCGCCGCGCAGATCGTCGGTCGTGAGCCGCCGCTCTTCCGCCGGAATGCCGATCCGTGGAGCGATTTCCAGCAGGACGGAACGCGTCACGCCTTCCAGGCAGCCGGAGGCGAGCGGTGGCGTGAGCACCTTTCCTGCCCGAACCGCGAACACGTTGGCGGCCGTGCATTCCGCCACCTCGCCGCGCTCGTTGAGCAGCACCACTTCGTCGAACCCCGCCTTCTGCGCTTCTGTCAGGTGCCACACGTTGTTCAGCCACGCCGTGGTCTTCACGCTGCAGAGCGGCGAAGCCGCAAACCGCCCGTTGGCCCGCAGCCCCAGCCGCGCCGGCTCGCGATGCGGCGGCAGGCCGGCGGTGTAGATGATCAGGTCCACTTCCGGCATGGATTCATCGCTGCGCCAGAAGCCCAGGGTGTTGTAGGTCAGATAGACGCGCGCAGCGCCCTCGCGCACTTCGTTGGCGTGGATCACCTCGGCCACGTGCCCTCGCACCGCGTCCGCGGCGTACGGCATAGGCAGGTGGATGCGCTCCGCATCCTTCTCCAGCCGCCGCCAGTGGCGCTCGAAGGCAAACGGCACGCCGCTCGTCACGCGCAGGGTGGTGAACAGCCCGTAGCCGTTCAGCAGGCCGGCCTGCCCGGGCGACAGCCGCACCTCTTCGATGGGCGCCAGGCGATCGTTGTGGAAGACGTGCCGGTGAATCATCCAAACCTCCGCGCGAATCCCCATTCTATCCCGGCGCGGTATCCGGCGCGCGGCCCGAACGCGCGGCTATTGCGGGTCGGGCACCTGCGGCACGGGGTAGGCCTTCTCGAGCGCCTTCTGGTACTCCCCGAAGAGCGTGTGGATGCCCGCGAATTCCGTCTTCACGGCGTCGCGGTATTCCGGGTGCGTCGCGAAATCATAGAGAAGGGCCGCCATGGTCTCGGCGTCAATCAGAAAGCCCTGATGGCCTACTTCGGTCAGCGCATCCGCCTCCATGCCGTACGTGTGGTTGGAGAAATTGGAAGACTTCGCCGTAACCTCCGCCCCGGGAATCTCAATCGAGACGCTGCCCGTCTCCTCGAATCCCTGCGGCTTCGCGGGCTCCACCTGAATTCCCGTGGCCCCGAACACCTTCATATACGCAAAACTCAATTCCGAAAGCGAGGCAACGGAGATGCCGTCAGTATCCCGGCCCTGGTGGTCGATTTTCACCTTCGTGCCCGTAGCCAGAGCCGCCGCACGCGCGCAATCGTCCACCCAGCGGGAGACTTGCGCCAGATACACAGAATCCGGGTAGCGGATGTAGAAATCCGCGGACGCTTTGTCCGGCACAACGTTGGGCGCCGCGCCGCCTTCGGTGATAATCCCCTGGATGCGTGCCTCCGGCCGCAGATTGCTGCGGATGGCGTCAATGTTGTTGAACAGTTTGATCACAGCCTCCACGGCGTTGCGGCCGTCCCACGCGGTCATCTGGTGCGCCGGCGCGCCGGAGAACGTGTACTTCACCGTGTCGATGTTCATGCAGCAGGTGCCGAAGCCCGCTCCGGGGCGCACGGTGGAAATCACCGAGTGGCTGCGCACGATCACATCCGCGCCTTGAAATACGCCTGCCTTCCACATCACCGTTTTCGCGTCCGGCGGCGACATCTCCTCAGCCGGCGTGCCGTAGACGGTCACGGTTCCGGGGGTGTGCGTGCGCGTAAGGAATTCAGCGATGGCGATGGCCGCGGCCATGCCCACGGGTCCCTGCGCGCTGTGCTGGTCGCCGTGGAACGCGCCCTTTGTGCCGCGCAGCGCGTCGTATTCCAGAATCACGCCGAGGTTGGGTCCGGGCGTGCCGCGGCGGTATTTGGCCACAAATGCGGTGGGCAGCCCCGCGACGCCCTTGGTCACTTCGAAATCGTGCGCGCTCAGGTAGGCGGTCAGCTTCTCGACGGCCTGGGTTTCCTTGAAACCGATTTCCGGATGCTGCGTGATCCAGTCGCACATGGGCAGCAGGTCGTCGTGCATCAACTGGTTCACGCGCGCCACCACGGCGTCGCGGCCCGCATCGGGGCCGCTGAGTTTGGCCACCATTTGCGGCACGTCCAGCGTGGCGCCGAGCTCGGCGATCTGGCGCACGACGTCGCGCGAGGCCGCGCGCTCCGTGGGCGTCTCCTGCGCCGCCGCGCAGGGGGCCGCGCCCGCAATCATTGTCAGTAGCGCAATCCCAAACGTCCACGCGCTTCGCATATTTCCCCCCTGAATCACGCCTGCACGGCAGGCAGCGGCGCTACGCGGCCGCCCTACGAACCCTTGATGCGTTCCGCGGGCACTTCCACCTCGTCCACCCCACGGAAAGAAAACAGCAGACGGACCAGAAACACCGGCGGATTCTCCGACGTCTGCCGCACGATGTGTCCCACGGCATCGGTAACGGCGGCCTGAAAGGTGACGTTCTTCACGCGCATACCGGCCAGATTCACGCGCACGGGCTGTCCCGGTTGGAACACGCCGCCATTCTCAGCCTGGCTTTCGCGATTTGCAACTCTCCGCCCGTGTCTCGCAACACGATACGGACTCTTGCGACGGCGTGACACGCCCGAGCGCGCCGCTCGACTGGCTCTAGCCAAGCCCAACGTGCCGCTGTAAGATGCGCGGCATCCCGGCTGGCCGGGGCACCCTAGGAGATCCGCGCATGACGTCATCCCAGCAACGTCGGCGCGATCGCTGGCCGAACAGGTCTGTCCGCATTGCGGCCGCTGCGTTCGCGCTGTCTCTTGCCGCGTGCAAAACGGTTCCGGAACCCAGCGCCCCGGACGCGGCCCTGAAAAGCTTCTCCGGGCCCGCCTTGCTGGCCCACATCCGCACCCTGGCTTCGGACGAATATGAGGGGCGGCTCCCCGGACCAAGGGCGAGCAGCTCTCCATCAAATACATTGAAGACCAGTTTCGCGCCCTCCAGCTCGAGCCGGGAAATCCCGACGGCACCTACCTGCAAAGGGCGCCTTTGGTGGGCATCACGCCGGACCCCTCCATGGCGCTCACCTTCTCCTTGGACGGCCACCCGCAAAAACAGGACACGCTCAAATTCCGCGAGGACTTTGTGGCCTGGACCAAGCGCGTGACGGAAGACATTTCCGCGGAGGCCGAGACGGTCTTTGTGGGCTACGGCATCACGGCGCCCGAATACCAGTGGGATGACTTCAAAGGCGCCGACCTGAAAGGGAAAATGCTTGTAGTCCTGGTGAACGATCCCGGCTACGAGGACCAGTCGCTCTTCGGCGGCAAGGCCATGAAGTATTACGGCCGCTGGACCTACAAGTACGAAAAGGCCGCGGAGCTGGGTGCGGCGGGCTGCCTGATCGTCCACGAAACCGGACCGGCCGGCTACCCCTGGACCGTCGTATCGTTGAAGAGCGGCGAGCAGTTCGACCTTTCCAATCCCGACAAGAACGCCGGCCGCGCCGCCGTCGAGGGCTGGATTACCGTGGAGCAGGCTCAGGCTCTCTTCAAGATGGCCGGCAAGGACTATGCGGCGCTCAAGAAGGCCGCGCTCAGCCGCGACTTTCATCCCGTGCCGCTGGGCTTGCGCGCGCAGATTCACATCCACAACACGCTGCATGAAATCCAGTCCAACAACGTGGTGGCCAAGCTCACCGGCAGCGACCCCAAGCTCCACAAGGAGTTTGTGGTCTACACCGCCCACTGGGACCATTTCGGCATCGGGCCGGCCGTAAACGGCGACAAGATTTACCACGGCGCGCTCGACAATGCCTCCGGCGTAGGCGCGCTGCTTGAAATGGCCAAAGCCTACAAGCAACTGCCCGTGCCGCCCCGGCGCTCCATCCTGTTCCTGGCCGTCACGGCGGAAGAGCAGGGCCTGCTCGGCTCGCAGTATTATTCCCAGCACCCGCTGTATCCCCTGGCAGACACGGCCCTGGACATCAACATGGACGTGATGAACCCGCTGGGCCGCACGCGCGACATTGTGATGATCGGCCGCGGCAATTCCACTCTCGACGAAGTGGTGGACGCCGCCGCACGCGAACAGGGGCGCATCGTGAAGCCCGACGCGGAGCCCGAGAAGGGCTTCTACTACCGCTCCGACCACTTCAATTTCGCGCGCGAGGGTGTTCCCGCCTTCGATCCCGAAGGCGGCGTGGACTACATCGGAAGGCCGGAAGACTGGGGGATCCAGCAGCGCGACAGGTACACGCGCGAGGACTACCACAAACCTTCAGACAAGGTGAGATCCGACTGGGATTTCTCCGGCGCGGTGGAAGATATGCAGCTCTACTTTACAGTGGGCTACATCGTGGCCAACGATCCTACGCTGCCCGCGTGGAAGCCCGGCACGGAATTCAAGGCCAAGCGCGAAGCCGCCCTGCGCGCCGCCGGCAAATTGAAATAGCCGGGAGCGCGGGCAATCCCGCCCGTGCAGCCCGAAGCCGCCCTGCAATCTATGTGACGGAAGGTCCTACGCGTTGAAACTAGAGACAGCCTGGTGTTCGTCCGTATGCACGTCAAACACGGTGAACAGCTTGGTGATCAGCAGCAGGTCGTGCACCTTCTTCGTCAGGTTCAGCAGCTTCAGCTCGCCGCCCTCTTTTTTTACCGCCGTATAGCTGCTCACGAGTTCGCCGATTCCGGAGCTATCGATGTATTGCACGTCGCCCAAGTTCAGGATGATGTGCTTGCGGCCGTGATCGAGGAGCTGGCGTACCAGGCCCCGCAGCATGGCGCTGCCCTCACCGAGCGTGATCCGCCCGCTGATGTCCACCACGGTCGTCGTGCCGATGTCGCGGTTCGTCGCTTTCAGGTCCATAGCTTTATGCCTCGGAAGCTCCGGCCGGGGCGGGTGGGCACGCCGCGGGGTATCGTTTCCTCATAATGATCTCTGCGCCGCCCGATTGCGGCGTGGTCACGTTCATCTCGTCCATGAACGCTTGAATCAGGAACAGTCCCCGCCCGGAGGTCCTCAGCAGGTTTTCCTCGGCCAGCGGGTTGGGTACATCCTCCAGCCTAAACCCCGGCCCCTGGTCGCGGACGTGAATCACCATCTCGGCGGGAAATAATTCAAACACTACGAATATGCGCCTGGCCCGGTCCTGGTTGTTTCCGTATGTGTAGGCGTTGATGA
>DATFZR010000572.1:0-4826 GCA_035314265.1 Candidatus Acidiferrales bacterium | reverse complement strand
TGTTTTCCGGCGTGGGGAAACTGTGGGTCGCGGGCATTTCCGGGCCGGAGGGAGAAAAGGGGGCGACGTTGACGGCGGAAAAGCCGCGGCGGCTGACGAGTTCGGCTGCGGGTGCGGAGCGGGAATATGAGCCGGCGTGGTCGCCGGACGGGAAATGGATCGCGTACGTGACGTGGTCAGACGCGGCGGGCGGGCAGATGTGGAAGATTTCTGCGAGTGGCGGGACGCCGGTGCGGCTGAGCGAGGCTGCCGCGTTTTACGCGCGGCCGGCGTGGTCGCCGGACAGTTCGAAGATCGCGTTTATCCACGGTTCGGCGGAAGGCTGGCTGGCGGGGCGCGAGGCGGGATTGCTGGAGCTGCGCTGGATGGCTGCGGATGGCGGGGATAGTCATTTTGTGACCAGCCTGCCGGGCGGGGAACAGGCGCCTGTGTTTTCCGGCGACGGCGGCCGCATTTTCTACATGGAGCCGGCGCCACCGCCGCCTCCGGGGCAGGACGCCACGCCGGCGCGCGTGCTGCGGTCCATTCGATTGGACGGGGTGGACGCGCAGAACCATTTGAAGTTCGACGGAACGATGGTGGACGCGATTCCGTCTCCGGACGGGGCGTGGGTGGCGCTGCACGACAAATTGGACGCGTACCTGGTGGCGTTTCCGAAGGCGGGGACGCAACTGGTGACGATCGGGTTGAAGGAAGGCGCCGTGCCGGTGAAGCGCGTGACCACGGACGGAGCCAACTACCTGGCATGGGCGGACGGCGGGAAGACGCTCACATGGAGCTACGCGAATCACTTTTATCGCGTGTCGCGCGACGCGGTGGTGCACGCGGAAAAACGTGAGGACTGGAAGGCGCAGGAAGCGGACGTTCATCTGGAGGTGCCGCGGCCGCTGCCCAGCGGGAAGCTGCTGCTGAAGGGCGCGCGGCTGATCACCATGAAGGGCGAAGAGGTGATCGAACGCGGCGACGTGCTGATCGTGAACAATCGCATTGCTGCCGTGGGCGCAACGGGGACGCTGAAGGAGACCGCGGGGGCGCGGGTGATCGATGCTCGCGGGAAGACGATCATGCCGGGGTACGTGGACATCCACGCGCATCTGGGCGCGAGGCATGACGTGGTGACGGACCAGGAGTGGGCGTACGCGGCGAACCTGGCTTACGGAGTGACCACGACGCGCGACCCTTCGATCGATACGAACCAGGTGTTTGCGCAGGGCGAACTGGTGGAAGCGGGAGAACTGGCCGGGCCGCGGATTTACTCGACGGGCTCGCCGATGATCACCATGTTCGCGAGCGTGCAGAGCCAGGAAGATGCCGATAACGTGGTGAAGCGCTACAAGCGCATCGGCGCCGACTCGTTGAAGGTGTACATGCAGCCGCGGCGCATCCAGCGGGAGTGGCTGGCGATTGCGGCGGCGAAGGAAGGCGCGAACATCACCGCGGAGGGCGGCGGCGACCTGAAGATGGACCTTTCCATGGTGCTCGATGGGTTTACGGGCGTGGAGCACAGCCTGCCGATCGTGCCGATTTACAAGGATGTGATCGAGCTCGAGGCGCAGGCGAAGACCACGTATACGCCCACGCTGATCGTGGCGTACGGCGGGCCGTTCGGGCAGATCGACCAGCGGCAGCAAATGGATATTCATGCCGACCCGAAGGTGATGCGGTTTACGCCGCACGAGGTGGTGGACGAGCGGGCCAGGTGGCGGACGCTGGTGCTGGAGGACGAGTTCATTTACCCGCAGATCGCGCGGGGCGCGGCGGAAATCGTGCGGCGCGGCGGCAATGTGGCGCTGGGATCGCATGGGGAGCAGCAGGGCATCGGGGCACACTGGGAATTGTGGATGCTGCAGTCGGGCGGCATGACGCCGTGGCAGACGCTCCATTGCGCGACGATGCTGGGGGCGGAATCGATCGGGTTGGATAAACAGGTGGGTTCGATCGAGCCGGGGAAACTGGCGGATTTGCAGGTGCTGAATTCAAATCCGATGGAGAATATTCATAATTCGCGGGATTTGATGTACGTGGTGAAGAACGGCGTGGTGTATGACGCGGGGACGCTCGATGAGGTTTGGCCGGTGGAGAAGAGGTTTCCGGCGTTTTTCTGGAGGACGTGGGATGGGGAGTGGGGGAAGCTGCCGAAGTAGGGGCGGAGCACGGGGAAAAGAAGGACGCCGGCTGGAAGCCGGCGGTACGAAATGGGGTGGCGCGAGGGCGTGAACGTGTTGTGCGCGTATGGGCGGGCTGGGAGGTGGTGGGATTCGCGAACCCACGGTCAGGAAGGCGCTGACCGTGGCTACCCGGCCAGACCCTAGCCAGACCCGAGCCGGACCGAAGCGGGTTAGGGTTTGCGGTTGACGTTCCAGGCGGTGACTTCGACCTCGGGTTTTGTGGTGGTGCAGTCTTGCAGGTGGTAGGAGGCGTGCAGTTCGCGCGTTTCGCCGGGGAATAGTTCGAAGTAGTTGTCGTCCCAGAGGACCGGCAGGATTTCTTCGCCGCTTTTTCCGCAGGTAACCTTCAGGCGCAGCAGGAAGGCCAGCGTCTTTCCCGTGTTTTCCAATCGAACGTGCGCGATGCCAGTCCCGTTGCGCCCGAACTCTGCGGAGAAGAAGCTTGCGGTGGCGCGCACCGTTGCTGGGGGCAGGGAATTGAGGGCGCGGAGATCGGCGGGGGATTCGAGGGGCGTGTAGAAATAGGTGGTGTGGGGCCAGTCGAGGCGATCGGGAACGGTGGAGAGCCAGTAGAAGTTGCGGCTGAGGATTTCGCCTTTTGCGTTTTCGAGGCGGAGGCGAAGGAAATAGGTGGTGGAGAGGCCTTCGAGTTTGGGCAGGGTGAAGGCGCGCAGGGCGGCGTCTGCGGGAACGTCCACGGGGGCTTCGCGGCGGAATTTTTCGGTGAGGTCGAGATTGTAGACGGCGGCTTTGACGCGCAGGCCGGTGACGGGCTTCGCGGCGTCGCTGACGACGACTATGGATTGGTCGTCGTAGGAATACTGGATGTGGAGCGGCTCGCAAGCTTTTTTTGTGCCGAAGTAGCCGGCGTGCGGCCGGAGATAGTAGTCGTAGAGATTCCAGATGAGCGAGGGCCAGGCGCCCGAGAGCATCCAGTGGATGACGCCTGTCGAGCGGTATTTATTGCGGGCGTAGGCCTCGAACATGGCGCGTTCGCCGTCGTAGGCGGCGGCCTGCGCTTTCCACACGTAGTCTTCCAGGTTCGCAGAGGCGCCGTAGCGCTGTTCGAGGGCATGCGTGAAACGGTTGATATTTTTGAACTGGCCGCCGCCTGCGTGGTAGTCCCAATCGTCGTTGATGGGCCAGAGGCTCGCGGCGGGGAGGAAGCGACGCAGGCTTTCGATTTGCGGGATGGCGGGGCCCTGGCTGATTTCCGTGGAGAAACCGAAGGCGCCGCCGTTGTTCTTGTCTGTGTACCAGTAGACGGGGGGGACGGTGTCGTAGGGGCCGGCCATTTTGACGCCGGAAGCGCCGCTGAGCGGAGTGGTGCGCGCGCTTGCGGCGGAGAGGATGGGTTTGGGCCAGTCGAGCTGCTTTTCGATGTCGAGGTACATGCGTTCGATGTCGGGTGGAGGGGCTTCGTCGCTTCCGTTGAGCCAGGCGAGGACGCTGGGGTGATTGCGGAGGCGGCGGAGCTGGTCGGTGAGCGAGGCGGCGGCGATGCGGCGAGTGTCGTCGTCCCACTTCGCGCCGTTCTGCCAGGCGTCGCAGCAGCACCAGCCGGGGAGGACGAGGATGCCCATGCGGTCGGCGAGGTCGAAGAAGTAGTCTTCGTCCATTTTGCCTTCGAGGCGGATGGTGTTGAGGTTCATGCCGCGGACGTAGCTGAATTCGGCTTCGAGGCGGCCGGGCGACATCCAACCCAGCCTGGAAGTGGAGCGGCGCTGGAGGATGTCGGGCGTCCAAGCGGCGCCGCGGACGAGGAGTCTGCGGCCGTTGACGCGGAAGAGGCGATGGCCCTCGGGGGTGAGCTCGGAGGTGATTTGGCTGATGCCGAAGGAGACGTATTGGGAATCGGAGAGGCGCGGCGGCGCTTTCGCGTGCGCGACGTCCGGCGCGATCGTGAATTCCAGCTTCAAATCGTAGAGCTCGGGGGAGCCCATTTGGTAGGGCCACCAGACGCGCGGGTGGGTGATATTCAGTGCCGGAAAGCTTTCGGGGGTGAAGATGACGTGCTTTTCTTCGTGGGGCTGCAGGAGAACGCTCTGCCGAATGTGGATCTCGCCGGTCGATTCTTTGATGGGGTCTTCGATGGGGCTTTTGATCGTGGCGTCGAGCGTGCCGCTCGCGGGGGAGTCGCTGCCGTTTTTTAGATCAGCGCCGACGGTAAGGTGGGCCGCGCCGGCCGAGCCTGAAGCCGTGGAGATCGCCCAACGATCGAGGTGAGAGATGACGTGAGGATGGCGGATCGCGACCGGGCCGGAGCCGCTGAGCCAGACGCCTTGCCAGAGGCCCATGTTTTTGTCGGGGGGAGTGGGGTTCCAGTCCACGAAGCTGATGGCGAGGTCTTTGGCTTGCGGCGCGAAGACTTCGAGGGCGAGGGCGTTGGCGTGGCCGGAATGCGCTGCCGCGGTGACATCCAATGCGTAAATACGATATGCCCCGGCGATTTCGTCTGCCGTGGCTACGCGCTGGCCGTTGAGCCAGACGTTGGCGCGGTAGTTGACGCCGTCGAGGTGCAGGCGGATGCGGTCGTCTGGATTGCCTGCGGGGAGATCGAATTCAATGCGATACCACCAGGCGACGCGGAAGGGGCTGTCTTCCGGCATTTCCTGGTTGGCGAACATGGCGCCGATGCGGTAGGTGGCACCGGGAATT
>DATFZR010000571.1:0-5805 GCA_035314265.1 Candidatus Acidiferrales bacterium | reverse complement strand
CACGCCCGGGTCGAGCATTTTCCTTTGACAGAGGCCTACCTCGCTCCTAGAGTTGCCTCATGGAAGTGCATTTCACCCCCGAGCAAGAAGCACGCCTACAAATGATCGCCGTGCGCGAAGGGATCGACCCCTCGCAACTGGTAAGAGACGCTGCCCTGCGTCTGCTGGAGGACGACATGCGCTTTCGCGCGGCGGTTCGCGCGGGCATCGAGCAGGCTGACCGCGGCGAGTTCATCGAAGAAGAAGAAATGGACGCTCGCGCCCGCCGCATGTTCCCTTCCTAATTGACGGCTTCTACAGTGATGTACACTCCGTGGGCGTTCGACATCCGCCAGCGCGGAATCCGAGCCCATCCCATGCTGGAGCTGACCTATCTGAAGAAGGGCGCGCTGGCATGGCGCGAAGCCCCCGAACCCGCGCTCCAGTCGCCCAGCGAAGCCCTGGTGCGCCCCTTCGCCGCCGCACGATGTGACGGCGACCGCCTTCCACTCTTCTACAGCGCGACGGCCCTGCTGAAGCTCGGCGTGGCCATCCACCGCCTCGACCCATCCATCACCGATGTTTTTGGTCCGAGCCCGTATGCAGGCCCGTTCCCCTTCGGCCACGAATGCGTCGCGGAAGTCTCGGCTACCGGTGGCGGCGTAAAACATTTCAAGAAAGGCGACCGCGTCGTCGTGCCCTGGGCCATCTCCTGCGGTGCGTGCGCACGCTGTTCCCGCGGGCTCACCTCGCGATGCCAGAACGCCGGCAAGACGCCCGTGGCGGCCTACGGTTTCGGAAAAGCGATGGGCGGCTGGGGCGGCGCGGTGTGCGATTCGCTCCGCATTCCGTTCGCGGACGCCATGCTCGTGGCAATTCCCGCGGGCGTTGACCCCGTTTCCGTGGCCAGCGTGGGCGACAACGTTTCCGACGCGTGGCGCGCCGTCGCTCCCCACCTGGCGCAAAATCCCGGCGCGCCCGTGCTCGTCCTGGGCGGCGCGGCGCGCAGCATCGCTCTCTACGCCGCGGCCATCGCCGTCGCACTCGGCTCCTCGCGCGTGGATTATCTCGACTCCTCCCGCGAACGCCTGGAAATCGCGGCCCGCGCCGGAGCGAATCCCGTGGAGATATCCGCGGGCGCATCCTGGTTCCGCAAGCACGCCCCGCGCCTCTCCGGCAACTACGGCATCAGCGTGGAAGCCACAGGAACCTCCGCAGGGATCAACTTCGCCATCCGCTCGCTCGCCCCCGGCGGCGTTGCAACCGCCGTCTCCTACTACTTCGAACGCCGGACGCCCTTCCCGCTCTTCCCGATGTACATCAACAGCACCACGTTCCACACGGGCGTCTCTCACGCCCGCGCGGCCATCCCGGAAGTCTTGCAGCTCGTCCAGCAAGGCCGCTTCGACCCATCAAAAATCACCACCGTTCGCGCCGCCTGGCAGGACGCCCCCGCCGCATTCCTCGAAGACACCACAAAAGTGGTCATCGAGCGGCCCCCTCTATTCAGGTTGGGAAGCGATTAGGAAAGGGACGCCGATAGGCAGGAGAGAAACAACTCCAAGACCTTGCGCCGGAAGATGGCGCCAAAGAGCAAAGTAAGAGAATAAGGTGGCTGCAAGACGGCTAGGGCTGCGCTTCCTCGGATGAATCTTCTTTCGGCGATTCGTTCCAGGCTTTTCCCGGGTTGTACATTTTCATTGCCGCGCCGATGGTCTTTGTCTGCGCGCCAAGATCTCTTTCCCGCACCACGCCGCTCTGGTTCACCACGAACGTCTTCACGCCGGTCACGCCGTACTCTTCCGGGTAAGCGACCATGGCGAACCCGCCGATCATGTCTCCCCGGACGACGTACTCCCGCGCTCCATCCGGCGCATTCGGTCCCTGCGCCTTGAGAATGCGGAACACATAGCCGCGATAGCTGAACGGCTGGTCTTTTTCCGGAACCTGATAGCCTTCGTCCTGCACACGCTCGATCATCGCCGCCAGCGGACTTTCCGGCTGGCCCTCCTCCGCTTCCCAGTACAGGCCGTCGTGCTTCCCCGGGGTGCTGCGGATTTGCTGCGAGTAGTCGCGCATCCCGTTCTGGTTCAGGTCGGAATACGCGAACTCCAGCTCGGCATTCACAAACTCGCGCAGGAATTCGATGGCGCTCAGCTCGTTGCGCCCCACGCGCCGTACGATGATCTCCGCCTTCCCCGCGGCCACGTCAAATTCATACCCATCTTTCGTCTGCACGATCGGAATGGGCATCGGCCATTCCTGTTTTCCCACGTAGATCAGGTAACGCCCGGTGTGCGCGGGATCGGGCCGCACGTCAATCGCTTCCTTGGCCATGCCGGCGAATCGTTCGCGGCGCGCCTTGTCCCTCGCATCGTCGCCGCTGTTGATCAGGTCCTGGCTCTCGGGCCCCAGAAGCGAAACCAGCGCGGCCGTATCCTGCTGCTCGCACGCGGCAGCCCACGCCTTTGCGGCCTCCTGGGGCGTGGCAAATGTTTTCGCGGCAGGCACAGGCGTGCCGCCGGTTGAGCGCGCGCCGCACAGAACCGCCAGCACGGCGCAGGCCAGCAGTATTTGTCGAACCGCACGCGGTATGTTCATGTTCATGGCCGCTTCCCCGGCGCAGGTCGCGTCTGTGGCGCAGATTTCGATTGCGGCGCCGGCCGGTTCTGCGTCTGCGGCGCGGACCTCGTTTGCGTATTCGGACGAGTCGCGGGACGCGGGGTCGCGCGATCTCCCATGCTTCCGTAGCCGCGGTCACGCTCGATCTGCGCGCGGTTGCCGGGAGTATTCACGTCTCCCAGCGCGGAGCGGTCGGGCTTGCGGGTTCCAGGCCGCGCTGCCGGCGTTCCCGGCCCGGGCGCCGGCTGGATCTTCATCGGCTGGTCCGGCGAAGGGCGATTCCCCGGCCGATTCGACGGCCTATCCCCTGGTCCCGGCGCCGGCTGAATGGACGGGGCGCCGCCCCCCGGCCGATTTGGCGGCGTGCCCGGACGCGTCGGCGGCGGATTACCTGGACCGGGTCGCACCGGCTGGATCGACGGCGCACCAGGCCGCGGCGGCGGCGCTCCCGGTCGCCCACCCGCACCTCCGCCCGGACGCCCGCCGGGACCGTTAATGGGCTGGGGTCTCGGCCGCGGCACCGGCGCTCCCACTCTCCTCGCCACTCCTCGATTCGGATACGGCACTCCCGCGCGGTGATTCGGATTGTGCGCCCACGCCGTCCGTCCGTTCCTCAGAACCCCTTGCGGCGGCCGGTAATTATTCATGATGTAGAAATTATTGTTGATCACCACGTTGCGCCCGCCCCATCCGCAGCCCCAGCCCCAGCTATTCCAGCCGCCCCACGTATGGAAATAACGCGTCACAGGCACCGTAAAGAAAAATCCAAACGGCCCGGTGCCGATGATGATCCCCACGCGCGGACGCGGCGGGTACCAATACGGCGGCCAAGGATGCCACCGCGGCGCTCCCCAAATCACCACCGGGTTGTACACCGGCACGTAAATCACCTGCGGCTGCGCGGGCTGTATCACAATCACGGTCTTGCCGCTTTCCGTGGCGTTCTGCACGGTCTGCTGCTGGTTCGAGGCCAGGTTCCCGGAACGCGCGGCGGATTGCCGCTGGCGCTGCACCGCGTCCATCACGTCCTGCTCCTGCGCCAGGAATGCGTTGCCGAGGTCCGTGGTCCAGGTGAGGTTCTTGTCCATCATGCTGAGCACGCTCGGAAAAATCACCAGCGCCTGCACGCTGGGATCCCACGGCTGGCCCTGCGCCGCATCCGTCAGCGCGGTTCCCTGCAGATTCGGATTCGCCTGCACCCAGCGGTCTGCCTGCACCACCTCAAGCGGGTAGGTGGACGCGGCAAGCACCTGCGCGATCAGCGGGTCTGGATACAGCGCGATCGGCGAAACAAGATCATCCAGTTGATCCGGGGTGAGCAGCGGCGCATCAGACGCATCGTCTTGAACGCGAGCCGCCAGAGCCGCCGGAGCCGCCCCCACAGGCCAGCATCCCGCAAGCAGCAGGAAGCCGCACAAGATGGCCACTGCCCTGTGAAATCTTGACGCCCTGCGCTGCTTCATACACCTTGCCCTCAGCAGAAAGTAGCCGATACCGCCCCACTGCAAGCGCTTGCAAGTCCCCTTAATGAATACACTCAGCAACGCTCCAAGTGAACCATATTGTTCGAAAGAGCGCGAGTCGCAGGGGGCCGTTTGCCTGGCCCTCTGCTCCGGCCGCCGAAGTAGTTTAGAATCGTCTTCTGCGGCGCCCGATTCGCTACAGAAGGGTGGTTATGCCCGGCTTTCTCGACAATCTGTTGCGGCTCTTGCGCGGCCCGCGCGGCTCCGACGTCCCCTTCCTGTGCCATAAGCTGCTCTCCGAGCGCGGCGAGGCTTCGCAAACCGCTCTGGCCCAGGAAATCATCAGCGCCTACCAGGGAATGAACCCCGAAAAGCGTCTCGACTTTTATCAGATGCTCTGCCGCGAGTTTCAACCGGACCAGGCCTTGATCCTTCGCGCCGCAGCGGAGTACCAGCAAGCGCCTGGCCCGGCCTCTCTGGCCGCTCTGAGCGCCGCCGTCGAGCCTCCCCGCCAGGAACTCTTCCGCAGGATCAACACCGCAAGCCACGGTACGGAAACGCTGGTGGGCATGCGCGGCGACCTGCTGCAAGTTTCCGAGAAGCGTCCGGAGCTGGCCGGCCTCGATTCGGACCTGCGCCACCTGTTCCGCTCCTGGTTCAATCGCGGGTTCCTGCGCCTGGAGCGCGTGAGCTGGAAGACCTCCGCGCGCATCCTCGAAAGCCTGATCCGCTACGAGTCCGTGCACGAGATCAACGGCTGGCCCGACCTGCGCCGGCGCCTCGAGGCAGACCGCCGCTGCTTCGCGTTTTTCCATCCCGCTCTCGGCGATGAGCCGGTAATCTTTCTCGAGGTCGCCCTCACCAAGGGACTGCCCGGCGACCTCGAACCCCTGCTCGACGTTGCCTCCCCGCTGCTCCCCACCGACCGCGCGAATACGGCGGTCTTTTATTCCATCAACAACTGCCTGCGGGGGCTGCGCGGCGTTCCCTTCGGAAATTTCCTCATCAAGCAGGTGGTAGACGATCTGACCGCGGAATTCCCCGGATTGAACTGCTACGCCACGCTTTCGCCGTTGCCTCACTTCGCGGAGGCCCTCCAGGATAGCGGGAATCCTGACGCCTTCACCCGCGATCGCCTGCGCCGGCTGCTCGCGGATTTCGCCGCAAGCCTGGCCCCAGCCGCCGCGCGCAAAGACCCGGTGGACGCGTTCCTCCTCCTGCTGAAGGACCCCGTGCGCCACCGCGAAGCATTGTCCGAGCC
Organism: Candidatus Acidiferrales bacterium; assembly: GCA_035314265.1. GTDB lineage: Bacteria > Acidobacteriota > Terriglobia > Acidiferrales > UBA7541 > JOPF136. Next base: position 480 of record DATFZR010000571.1, on the reverse strand, counting down.
GCTGCGCCGCCTGGCCCTCGCCTATCTCACCCGGGCCCGCCGCGACGGCAAACTCTACGATTCCGTCGCGGGCTTCCATCTCTCTAATGGCGCGCGCCTCGAACGCATCAACCCCTTCGGAAATCTGCGCCCCTACGGCTTGAAAGACTCGTTTGGAGTGACCGTCAACTACCGCTACCTGCCCGAAGAACTCGAGGAAAACCACGAACGCTTCGCGCGCCAGGGCGAAATCCAGGTCTCCCGCGGCCTGAGCCGTGACACCCGCACCGTCGCCGCGCTGTGGAAAGATCCCGGTAAGAGTTTGCAAGGCGCGGCCTAAGGAGTTGAGGCTGGAAGGAAGGCTACGGACGTCCCGGAAGGAATCAGGCGATTCTTCGCTTCGCAGAAGAGCGGCGCCGGCGCCGCAGAGCCGGTGCCAGTGCACGAAGTGCCCGATTCACAGCAGGACCGTCCGGAAAGACATCCAGCACCGCCGGATCA
>DATFZR010000570.1:0-5727 GCA_035314265.1 Candidatus Acidiferrales bacterium | reverse complement strand
TCTTTCCGGTGCGCGCGGCAAGCTCGGCCAGCGAAAGCTTGGCCAGCGAGCCCACCTCGGCGTTGCTGCCGTCGGCCAGGCTCTTGAGGTCCGCGGTAGCCTTGTCTGTCTCTTCGAGGTGCTCGGAGCACAGCGCGGAGTAATACCGCGCCATGGTGCCCTGGATGGTAAGCGAATAGCTTTTGGCTACAGCGTCGAACTTCTTGCGCGCTTCCTGGTACTTGATCTTTTCGACGACAAAGGTGACCTCGCCCGGATCCTCCGGCTCGCCCATGGTGCGCAGCCGCGCCTGGTACGACTTCATCGCTTCGTCCAGGGCCAGGCTGGCCTTCTGCGACTGCTGGCCGCTCCAGAAGCGCCAGCCGAACACCGCGGCAAACACGATGGCGGCGACGCCGATGGCGATCCACAGGTTGCGGGCGTGAGAAACGGCGTATTCCGCTCCGTGTTCAACGCCTTCAACAAAGCGGTCGCGCTTCAATTCCTTCGGGCTGATGTGTCCGGGCACGTCTCTTCCTCACTTGTCTCGGGGCTTTCCTGCATGAAAATTCTAGCACAGCCGGGCGGAACCGGCGGCGCGCCTATTTGTGCTTCATTACGTGGACGCCGTCCCACTGCGGCTCGGGCTCCTCCAGCAGGTACTCGTCGCAGCGCTGTGCGGGTGCGGGCTCTGCCTAACGAGAGGCGGGAACGAACTCGCGGACATCTACCTGCACTCCCTCGCGCGAGGCTTCCTCGACGGCCGCCAAAAGCTGCCGGCTGGTCTCAGCCGCCACGTAAGCCTCCCCGCAATTCTCACAAACCTGCGCGGGAACACTCTTGAATACCAGGGTCACGCTTGCACGCTCGAGCGTCACAGTGGTCTTGCCCATCCGGGTCTGGCCAACCTTGCAGATGGCGCACTTCATTCCGTTCTCCTTCGGAAACTTGCGTCCCACTGCCCTGGCTCCGGCTCGTACGCCGTCACCACCACTGTCTCATTATCAGGTGCATTCTCCGCAATCACAACGTGGATGGGCCGCGAGCCGCTCCAGCCCAGCATCAGGCGGCTGGGATAGGGCTGGTCATCAGGATAGTCCTCGACCACTTCGCCTCCGGACAGGGCGCCCTCAACGTCTTCGACGGCGATCCGCCGCTCCGACATCCGGCGCAGCGCGTGCACGCTGAAGACGAGCTCTTGAGCCATCCTACTTGTGCTTCATCACGTGGACGCCGTCCCACTGCGGCTCGGGCTCTTCCAGCAGGTACTCGTCGCAGCGCTGCGCGAGGATGCGCCCGGGCCCGTCGTCCGGCCACTGCTTGAGGAGTTGGGAGAAGATCGCGCCGGCCTGGCGCCAGTCGCGGCGCTTGTAGAAGGCCCGGCCGCGGCCATACAGCTCGACCTTTTCCTGCACGTCCTTCTGCTCGCGCAGGCCGGCGAGCTCGTGGATGATCACAGGCTGCGCCTTGCCCTTCACGCGGATGACGTCCACCTCGCGATACAGGTACTCCGGCACCCGCGCATCCTTGAACGCGAAATCGCTCAGCAGAACGCGCGTGGCGTACTCCTTGTTCAATCCTTCCAGGCGTGACGCCAGGTTCACGGAGTCGCCCAGCGCGGTGTAGGCGTAGCGCAGCGAAGAGCCCATCTTGCCCACCGACGCCACGCCCTTGTGGATGCCTACGCCGATTTCCAGCGGCGGCAGCCCCTTCGCCGCCCAGCCGCGGTTGAGTTCCTCGAGTTTCTCCAGCATCTGGAAGGACGCGCGGGCCGCGTGGCTCGCTTGTGCCGTGTCTTCAAACGGCGCGCCCCAGAAGGCCATCACCGCGTCGCCGATGTACTTATCCAGCGTTCCCTGGTTGCGGAAGATGATGCGCGTCATCTCGGTCAGATATTCGTTAAGGACATCGGAGAGTACCTGGGGGTCGAGCTTTTCGGAGATGCTGGTGAAGCCGCGGATGTCGCTGAACAGGATGGTGATCTCTTGCTTGCGCGGGATGAGGCTGTCGGGAAAGGTGAGCACGCGCCGAATCACTTCCGGGCTGACGTACTGCTGGAACGCGCCGCGAACCTTGCGCTTCTCCTTCTCCTCGATCAGCACGCGATAGAGGGTGACGGCCAGCGTATTGGCCAGCAGCGTGAGCGCGGGCAGGGTGGCGTTCAGCAGCCAGCCGCGATCGAACCCGTACTGCACGAACGCGCCGAAAGGAGCCCACAGGAGCAACGTGGCGGGCAGAAACACCGGCCGCGCGGTGGCCAGCCACAACCCCAGCGGCAGCCCGAACAGAAGGATGAAGCCGGCGTCAATCACGAATTCCCGCGTTTCCTTCTCCAGGAACCGCTGGTTCAGGATGTTGTCCACGATGTTCGCGTGGATTTCGATTCCCGGGTAGTTGAACGCGCTGAACGGCGTGGTCCGCAAGTCCGCGATGCCCACCGCGCTCGCGCCCACCATCACGATCTTGTCCTTGAAGATTCCGGGCGTGAACTTGTGGTTCACCACGTCCGCGATGGACGTGTACGGAAACGTCCGCGCCGGGCCGCGGTAATTGATGTTGGCCCTGCCCACGTCGTCCGGCTCGACCACGTCCGAGCTGCCGAATTCGATGTTCTCGATCCCGTTGGCGCCGAAGCTCAGGATGATGCGGTCGTTCGAGAGATCCAGGTAGGAGCGCACCACCTGCACGTCGATCGAGGCGTACAGGTCCCACTCGGTTTTCTTCGGCGAGAGGCCGAACGGCATCGCCAGGATGCCCTTGCGAACCACGCCGTCGGGGTCCGGAAACACGTTGAAGAATCCCGTGCCCGAGTGCCCGCCGGCAAGGGCGTCGCTCAGGATCTTGAGGTTCGCCTCGGCGGCCACGGGAGCGATCCCCAGCTCCTCGTAGTTCTCGATCATGCGCACGTAGCTCTGCTGGCCCTGCGAGGATTTCGCGCTGCGCGCCTGCGGGAACGGAAAGTCGCCGATGATCTGCGCGTAGTTCTCGATGGTGGCCTTGTCGAGCGTGGACGCTTCCTGCGCGGACATGAAGAAGAAGTTGCCCAGCACCACGCGGCCGAAGCGCCGGATGGAATCCGCGAACTGCTGGTCCACGTTGTACTGGCCCTCGATGCGCGTCAGTTCGGCGATCAGGCGGGGATCCACCGGCTCGGCGTTGGCCTCTTTCCCCTGGGCCTGCAAGCGCTCGCGCAGATCGCGAACCGGTTTCGCGGAATCATCGGGCTTCGGGAAGGTCACGTCGAACCCAACCACGCGCGCCCCGTCTTCGCGCAGCGCGTCCAGCATCTCCGCAAAGTACTTGCGCGAAAAGGGCCAGCGGCCCAGCACTTCCTCGGACTTCTGGTCGATTTCCACGATGGCGATGCGGGGATCCGGCGCGGGCTTGGCCAGCTTCTGGCGAAGCTGGAAGCGCGTGTCCACCGTGGAGAGCTCAAAGCGCCGCAGGATGTTGGCCGCTGCGCTCGTCCGTTCGCTCAGCAGTACGGAATAATAAAGCCCCAGAAAGACGATCGAAATCGCCAGGCTGATAGCCAGAGAGATGCGCTGCCCCCACCACTTCTGGAGGAAGCCGGTCTCTTTTGTCGAGGTGGCGGGCGGGGCCATCTTGGAAACGCTGACGAAAACCGCGCTCTAATCGCGGAAAACGAAGTTCAGTTTTACCCTGCCCAGCTCAATCACGTCGCCTTCATTGAGTTTGGTGGGTGCGGTAATGGCCTGGCCGTTCACCTTGGGAACCTTGTCGCCCGTGCCGATGTAGAAGCCATCGTCACGCTTGCTGATTTGCGCGGCAACCTTGGGAGCGAACCATCCGGTCAGGCGGACCGTGGCCATAGACGACTTGCCGATGACCGTCAGCTTGTTGGACAGAGCATACTCACGCTGGTCGGTCTTCCCTTCCATCACGACAAGCCAGGCGATGCGCACGCGTGGCGGGGCCGCCGTAGCCGTCTCAGACGCGCCGGCAGGGGCCGCGCCAACGCCTGCGCCGCCCGTGGCCATGGCTTGGGCGAGCAGTTCGCGGCGCTTTTTGGTGTCGAGCACCATGGTTTCCTGCATCTTCGGCGCAGGCTTGGCCGGGGCGACTGCACCCGTGTTGGTGGCCACAGGTTCAGCCTCGCCACGAACCTCGATCGAGTGTTTGCCCACGCTCACCACGTCGCCCGGCTTCAACGTGGCCCGCGTGACTCTCTGCGAGTTCACGAACGTGCCGTTGAGGCTGTTCATGTCTTCCACCACCAGCTTCCCGCTATCATTAAAGATGCGGGCGTGGTGGCTCGACACGGCCAGGTTGTCCACATGCAGATCGTTATCCGGGGCGCGGCCAATGGAGACGGGCTGGGTGCCGACGTCCACTTCCTTCAAAACAGCTGCTTCGTATTTCAGGATCAACTTTGCCATTGCTGGTTCCTCCCGCTATTCTCCACACAGCCAGCGCCACGCGCGCGCCAGCCACCCATCCGATCCTTCCACCACCCGCACTACGATCACGGTGACGTTGTCTTCTCCCCCGTTTTCGTTGGCCAGTTCGATCAGCCGGTCCGTAGCTTCCTTGGCGCTTAATGAAGTGTTCAGGATGCTGCCGATGTCCGGGTCTGTAACCATGCGATTCAAGCCGTCAGAACACATCACCAGGGTGTCGCCCGGCAGCACGGGATGCTCCTCCGCATCCACCTCCACGCTGGGGTCGATGCCCAGAGCCCGGATCAGCACGCTCTGCATCTGGCTGGTGTCCGCCTGCTGCTGCGTCAGGATGCCGCGCCGCACCTGCTCCGCCACCAGCGAATGGTCCTGGGTAATCTGCTCCAACTGGCCCTGGCGCATGCGATAGAGCCGGCTGTCGCCCACGTGCGCAACGCTCATTTGCTCTTCGTCCAGCCAGATGGCCACCACGGTGGCCCCCATGCCCTTCTGCGAGGGATGCCGCTGCGCGGACTCGTAAATGGCCCGGTTGGCCAGCCGGACGGCGGAAGACAGGCGATTCGCGCGTTCCGTCAGGTTGGGAACGCCATCGCCAAACAAGGGCGTCTCTGGATTGGTGCTCGCCTCCATGCAGTGATGGCGGATGGCGTCAATCGTCAGGCCGCTGGCCACTTCGCCATGCGCCTCTCCGCCCATTCCGTCCGAGAGGATGTAGAGCCCCAGCTCGGGCACGGCGGCGAAGTTGTCTTCATTGTTCTTGCGGACGCGCCCCAGGTCGGTGCGCGCCTCCATGTCAACACGCACGCTCGAACCTCATACTCGCACTCCGCTGATCTCGGTCAGGCTCTTGCGCAGATCGTCCGCCATTTCCTTTGCCCGCTGGTAGCGCAGCTCCGGGTCCTTTTGCAGCGCGTGATCCACAACCTTGGCCACCGCGTCCGGGATCTTCGGGTCCAACTGCCGGAGCGGCCGGTGCGGGGAGTTCACGATGGAAGTGACCAGGGTAGCCACGGAATCGCCGGTAAAGGGCTTCTCTCCGGTGAGCAACTCGTAGAGGCACACGCCCAGGGAGAAAATGTCCGACCGGCCGTCCACTTTCTTGCCGGCCAGTTGCTCGGGCGACATGTAGCTGGGCGTGCCCAGAACCGTGCCGGTGGCCGTCTTGGAATTATCCGTAATGCGCGCGATGCCGAAGTCGGTCACCTTGATCTTGCCGTTCTTCAGGATCATCAGGTTGGCCGGCTTGATGTCGCGGTGCACCACGTTATTCGCGTGCGCGTAATCGAGCGCGTCGGCCACGTCCGCGATCACTCCGATCACTTCGGCC
>DATFZR010000569.1:0-2453 GCA_035314265.1 Candidatus Acidiferrales bacterium | reverse complement strand
CGCCCGCGACAGGCGCCGGCGGCCGTTCCCCAATCGCCGCGCCCAGGTCCCGCCGGTCGCACAGCAGCAGCAGCGCGGCCATGGATTCGAGCGCGTGCAGCAGGCCCAGCATTCCGTTCTGCCGCTCGGCGATCGAGTAGGCGAGCGATTCCACCAGCGCGCGCTCGATCGTGATCCAGTACGACGTGGTGTGCATTTCGTTTTCCGGCAGCTCGAGTTTCCCCGCGCCCACGTTTTCGTTGGTCCAGAATTTGATTTTCTTGAAGCCCACCACCTGCGAGCGCACCAGCACGTCGCCATGCGCGCGCACCGCCGGTCCGGCCACGCGCTCCTCCTCCGCTGGATCGAGAACGCGCACCTGGGTATAACGGATGGCGTCGGTGTAGTAGTCCGCGTCCACGGGACGCACGTAGGCCTTGCGCTGGTCGAAATCCAGGCGGTCCACGTGATACTGCTGGCCCTGGTGCAGGTAGATCGCCTTCGGATGCACGGTGGTGAGCGCGCTCGCAAAATCCACTTCGCCGATGATTTCCGGCGCGCCGTCTTCTCCCGCCGCGGTATTCACAATCACCACGTTGTCGGAGGTCACGGCGCGCAGGCTCACCGTATCGGCGGGATACGCTTCCTGCGTCCAGTGCCACAGGCCGCCCGAGCGGTGCAGGTAGCCCGCTTGCTCCAGGTGCGTGCACAGTTCCGGCAGATTCACGGCGCCGAACGCCTCCTCCGGGTCGAGCGGCAGCTCGAAGGCCGCGCACTTCAAATGATTCAGCAGGATTTCCAGATTGTCCGGCTGGACATACGCGCGCTCCGGCGGGCTGGAGAAAAAGTACTGCGGATGCCGCACGATGAACTGGTCGAGCGGGGAGGAACTCGCCACGAGCACGGCGCAACTCGTGCCGCTGCGGCGCCCGGCGCGCCCGGAGCGCTGCCAGGTGCCGGCGATGGTGCCGGGATATCCCGCGAGCACCACGGCATCAAGCGAGCCGATATCAATGCCCAGCTCCAGCGCGTTCGTGGCCACCACGCCGCGGATGCCGCCATCGCGCAGCCCGCGTTCGATCTCGCGTCGTTCGCCGGGCAGGTAGCCGCCGCGGTAGCCACGTACGCTTTCCGGCCCGCCGGGAGCGGCCGGATGCGCCTCCTGCAAATACGTGAGTAGCAGCTCCGTGTGCAGGCGGCTGTTGGCAAACACGATGGTCTGCATGCCGCGGCCCAGGAATTCCTCGGTCACCCGGCAGGATTCATTGATGTAGCTGCGCCGGATGCCCAGAAAGCGGTTCACCACCGGCGGATTCCAGAAGGCGAAGTATTTCTCCGCGGCAGGCGCGCCGTTGCGGTCCGTTACGGCGACCGGAGCTTCGAGCAACTGCTGCGCCAGCTCGCCGGGATTCGCAATCGTCGCCGAGCAGCAGATGAACACGGGGTCTGAGCCGTAGAAGCGCGCGATGCGCCGCAGCCGCCGCAGCACGTTGGCCAGATGGCTGCCGAACACGCCGCGGTAGGTGTGCAGCTCGTCCAGCACGATGTAGCGCAGGTTTTCGAACAGGCGCGCCCACTTCGTGTGGTGCGGCAGGATGCCGGTGTGCAGCATGTCTGGATTCGTCAGCACGATGTGCCCGCGCTCGCGGATGGCGCGTCGCGCATCGGCAGGCGTGTCGCCGTCGTAGGTGAATACGCCGAAAGGCTGGCCTCGTTCAGGCGTTTCCAGGCGCTGCGACAGATCGTAGAGCTCGGCAAGCTGGTCCTGCGCCAGCGCCTTGGTGGGGAAGAGATAGAGGGCGCGCGTATCCGTGTTTTCCAGAATGGCGTTCAGGATCGGCAGGTTGTAGCAAAGCGTCTTGCCGGAGGCGGTCGGCGTCACCACAACGGTGTTGCGCCCGGCGTGGACGCTTTCCGCCGCTTCCGCCTGGTGCGTGTAGGGTTGCGTCACGCCCTTCGCGGCGTAAGCCGCGGCCAGTTCCGGCCGCACCCATTCCGGCATCGGCGCATATTCAGCCGCACGCGCCGGAATGTGCTCCAGCGCGGTAAGCACCTCGCCGGTCCGGTCGCGCGCAGCCAGTTCTTCCAGCGCCCCGCGCACGGCCTCCATGGAGGCGGCCTGAGAGTTAACCAGCGATTTTCCAGACGGCTTGGCCGGACGTATTGCGAGCGTCTCCCCCATGGCTCCCCCTTCGCTTTTTATTCGCTAAACGTAGCACGCGGCTCGCGCGGCTGCAAGCGATAAGGCGGAGCCGAAGCACATGGCGAAGGGCGGACCAGGCGGACGCGCCGGCCGGTAAACTCAACTCGCGGCTCATCGCAAAGCCGTCGCGGCCCATCCGGTCTCAGGGCGTCTCGCGGAACGTGTACTCAAACTCGTAGGAATGTTTGCCCTCGGCGATCACGATGTTCATCCTGCCGGCAATTCCCGCCAGTTCGCCCGACCCCGAATCCGGCACCACAGTGATGGAGAG
>DATFZR010000568.1:0-7267 GCA_035314265.1 Candidatus Acidiferrales bacterium | reverse complement strand
GTGCTCGACGAAACCCCCGCGGCCTACAAATCCATCGATGCCGTGATGGAGGCGCAGTCGGACCTGGTGGAGATCGTGCACCGGCTGAAGCAGGTGGTGTGCGTAAAAGGCGTGTCCGGCTGACCCTCTTGACTTTTCGCTTTTTGTTCGCCTATACTGCGCCCGGGTAGAGTAACGGGAACCCGGCGCGGGCGGGCCCCATTGTCCGACAAGGACTCTCCAAGGTCCGCCAGCGCCGGGAGAAATTCCCGCCTCTCCGCCCCGCCCGTTCCCACCCATGTAGCGCCGCCCTTTAGGGCGGCACAGCGCAGATGCCGGCCCCGCCATGCGGGACCAGCTCTACAGGAACTTCCATGCCCCATCGCCGTCCCGACATCGTCCACGTGGACGTGGACGCCTTCTTCGCCTCCGTCGAGCAGTTGCTCGATCCGCGCCTCCGCGGCCGTCCCGTGCTGGTGGGCCGCGGCGTGGTGGCCTCCGCCAGCTACGAGGCCAAATCCCGCGGCGTGCGCACCGCCATGAGTATCCGCGACGCGCGCCGCATCTGTCCCGACGCCGTGCTCGTCCCCGGCCGCTACGAAAATTACGCCGACTACGCCGCGCGTATCCGCCGCGTGCTCGACGATTTCACTCCCGCGGTGGAAACCGCCGCGCTCGACGATTTCTATCTCGACTTCGCCGGCACCGCGCGCATCTATCCCGACCTGACCGTCACGCTGCGCCGCCTGCAGGAGCGCGTCCTCGACGCGACCGGCCTGGGCGTCTCCGTCGGCGCCGGCACCACCAAACTCATCGCCGCCATCGCCTCGCGCCTCCGCCGCCCGCGCGGCTTTCTCGTCGTTCCGCCGGGCATCGAGGAGGAGTTTCTCGCCCCGCTCGAAATCGAAAAGCTCCACGGCATCGGCCACGCGCACGCCGCCACGCTGCGCGACCGTGGCATCCAGACCATCGGCCAGCTCCGCATGCTCCCGGCCGATGCGCTCGTCGCCGCGTTCGGCCACGTGATCGGCCACCAACTCTACGACCGAGCACGCGGCCTCGACCCGCGCCCCGTCTCCGAGCCCGTCGCGCCCAAATCCATCTCCCGCGAAACCACCATCGAGGGCGGCACGATTGACCTCGAATTTCTCGACGCCCTTCTCGAATACCTTGCCGAGCGCACCGGCTCCACGCTCCGCTCCGGCGGGCGTGCCGCGCGCACGCTCACCCTGCGCCTGCGCTACATGGATTCGTTTTCCGCCGCGCGCTCGATACCCCTCGCGCCCCCCACCAGCGACGATAAATCCCTGCTCGAAGCCGCGCGCGAACTCCTCCGCGCCCTCTACACGCGCCGCGTGGCCGTGCGCTTCCTGGGCATCGGCGTCACCAACCTGGCCGCCGACCGCCGCCAGAACACCCTGTTCGACGCGCGCACCAATCGCCGCTGGTATCTGAACCAGGGCGTGGACGACGTGCGCGAACGCTACGGCTGGAACGCCGTCTTCTACGGCCAGGGCCTGCAATTGCGCGAGCACTACGACACAAAGCCGGCAGGGTTGGTGCTCTCCACCCCCTGCCTCTCGCGCTAGCTGTGGCGGCGGGTTAATCCCGCCACGCCGTACTGTAGCGCCGCGCTTCAGCGCGGCCTCTGCCGTTTTTCGATTGTCGTTTTCGAATTTCGATTTTTCATGTTCATCCATCTCCACTGCCACAGCCACTACTCGTTCCTGCGAGCCGTTCCCTCGCCGCAGGAACTCGTGGACGCCGCCGTAGCCGCGGGCGTTCCCGCCGTGGCCCTCACAGACACAAACGGCCTCTACGGCGCGGTTCCCTTCTACCAGGCCGCCAGCGCCGCAGGCGTAAAGCCCATCCTCGGCACGCTCCTCGATGTAGCGCCGGCCCTCAGTCAGGAAGCCGCCCTGAAGGGCGGCGCTACATTCGCGTCGCTGCTCCTGCTGGCAGAAAGCGCTGCAGGCTACTCGAACCTCTGCCGCCTCGTCACCCTCCGCCACCTCGAAGACCGTCCCATTCGCCTCGAAGATCTCGCCGCCCACAATGCAGGCCTGATCGCCCTCTACGCACCGGGAAAGAATGAGGAAAGCTGCATCGCCTCCCTGCACGACATCTTCCCCGCCGCGCTCTACCTCGAGGTGCACCACTTCACCCCTCCAGTAGCACAGGCACTCTTGCCTGTGCGCCTTTCCTCCGGCGGAAGCACGAACTCTCCGTCCCATCACTCCTGTTCCACCGGCAATCTCCGCGAGTCCCTCCGCCTATCGAAGCTCCTCTCCCTCCCCATCGTCGCCACCAACAACGTCCACTTCCTCAGCCCCGAGGAGTACCTGCACCACCGCGTGCTCAACGCCATCCGCACCGGCGCGCTCGTCTCCCAGATCTCCCCGCCGGAAATCGCCAATCCCGGCGCCTGGTTCAAATCCGGCAGCGAAATGCGCTGGGCGTTCACCGACCATCCCGAAGCGCTCCGCGCCACTCTGGAAATCGCCGAACGCACAAACCTGCAGCTCCCGCTCGGCCGCACGATTTTTCCCGAATTTCCCGTGCCCGATGGCGAAACGCCCTTCTCCTTTCTCTGGAAGCTGTGTTTTGAAGGCGCGCGCCGCCGCTACCAGCCCCTGCGGCCCGAAGTCCTCGCGCGGCTCACGCACGAACTCGAAGTGATTGACCGCCTGAAGCTGGCGCCCTACTTCCTGCTCGTCTGGGACATCGCGGAAGAAGCACGGCGCCGCGGCATTCCCGCCGTGGCCCGCGGCTCCGCGGCCAGCTCCATCGTCACCTACTGCCTGGGCGTTTCCCGCGTCTGCCCGCTGCGCTGGGGACTCTACTTCGAGCGCTTTCTCAACGAAGAGCGCGGCGACTGCCCGGACATTGACCTGGACATCTGCGGCGCGCTGCGCGACGACCTGCTCGATTACGTCTACAAACGCTGGGGCCGCGAGCACGTGGCCATGATTTCGAGCTTCGTCACCATGCAGGCGCGCATGGCCGTGCGCGAAGTAGCCAAAGTGTTCGGCGTTTCGCCCGGCGAGGTGAACCACTTCACCCGCCGCCTGCCGCACCGTCCCGTGCGCGAGATCCGCCAGGCCATTCGCACGCTGCCCGAGTGCCGCGACCTGCCCGTCAACGAAGATCCCTGGAAAACCATCCTGGAAGTTGCCGAGCGACTCGACAATTTCCCACGCCATCTGGGCATTCACCCCTGCGGCACGGTGATCGCCGCGCGCCCGCTCACCGAAATCGTTCCGCTGGAAGTGGCCACGAAAGGCATCGTGGTTACGCAATACGACATGAACGCCGTCGAGGCCCTCGGCCTGATCAAAATGGACCTGCTCGGCCAGCGCGGCCTCACCGCCGTGCGTCTGGCGCTCGACAACATCGAGCGCTCCACCGGCGCGCGCCCCGATTTCGACGCCATCCCGGAAGACGATCCCGCCACGCGCGCCATCGTCTCCACCGGCCGCACCATGGGCATCTTCCAGATCGAGTCGCCCGGCCTGCGCGGCCTGTTGCGCACGCTGCGCGCCAAAACGCTCGAAGACGTTTGCCTGGCCCTCGCGCTCATCCGCCCCGGCGCCGCCGAATACGGCTCCAAAGAAACCTTCCTGCGCCGCGTGCGCAAACAGGAGCCGGTGCGCTATCCCCACCCGCGCCTCGAACCCATCCTGCGCGAGTCGCTCGGCGTGTGCATTTACCAGGAGCAGGTGATGCAGATCGCCCAGGCCGCCGGCGGCCTTACGCTTGCCGAAGCCGATCTGGTGCGCCGCGCCCAGGCCAGATGGAAGGATTCGCGCGAGCGCGATAAATTCCGCACGAAATTCCTGAAGAACGCGGAATTGCTGGGCATGGATAGCGCGCGGCGCGACGAAACCTGGATCATGGTGGAGAAATTCGCCGGGTTCGGTTTCTGCAAGGCCCATGCCGCCACCTACGCGGAACTCTCCTGGCGCATTGCCTGGCTCAAAGTCCACTACCCCGCGGAATACCTCGCCGCCATGTGCAGCGCGGGCGCAGGCTTCTATCACGTCTCCGCGTATGTGGAAGAGGCCAAACGCTGGACGGCCGACGGCCGCGTCGGCATCGAAGTGCGCCTCCCCTCTGTGAATCATTCGCGCCTCGAATACTCCACAGAGTGCGGCGCTATCCGCATCGGCCTGATGCAAATCCGCGGCCTGCGCGCCGAAACCATCGCCACCATCCTCCGCGAACGCGACGAGTATGGTCCTTTCCGTTCCCTCGAAGATTTTCTCGCTCGCATTCCCGTGGAGCGCGACGAAATCGAAACGCTCATCAAATGCGGCGCCTTTGATGAAGTGCGCGGCGAAGTGCGTAACAAAATGGGCGGCGAAGTGTCCGATGATGCTGCCGTCGCCGCGCGCAACAGCCCTCTCACCCGGCCGGAACTGTTCTGGCGTCTCTCTCGAAACGGAATGCTCGATAGCGCCCGCCACGGCGGGCCGGCCTCTTCTCTCTTCCCAGACGCTCCTCTCCCCCCTCCATCCGGCGACGCCGAGCCGCTCGACGCCTTCCCCCTTACCGACTACACGCCCGAGCGGCGCCTGCGCTACGAACAGGAACTCCTGGAAGTCTGCGTCAGCGGCCATCCACTCGACCTCATCCCGCGCAACGGCGAGACCTGGAGCAACGAGCTCGATGGCCGGCGGGCCCGGCGCGGCCGCCGCGTCACGCTGCTCGGCTGGCTGATTACCTTTCGCCACGTGGGCACCAAGGACTACCGCAACATGATGTTCTGCACCTTCGAGGACCAACGAGGCACCTTCGAGGCAGTTCTCTTTCCCGAGGCCTACGAGCGCTACGGCGCGCTAGTGTTCGAAACACGCACGATGCGCGTCACCGGCCACATCGAGCAGGAAGGCCAGCTCAACTGCGACAAACTCGAGCCGCTAAAAGCGCAGTGAGCTTCTGGAGTGCGGGAGCTTGCTCCCGCTTTCCCCGGCGAAGCTTGCTTCGCCGTCTTTCTCCCCTTCTTGGACTCCTAAAACTTCGTCATTTCCGTGAAGTGAAAGTCGCGGACCTTCATCGCAGGCACCACCATATCGAAGGCCTCTTCTCCTGAGGCGCGCACAGCGGGGCTGAGCTGCTCGACGTTCGACAGCATTTCGAGAACATTCTGGTTGAAACGAAAATTGCGCAGGCCGGCCACGACGCGGCCATTTTCGACCAGGAACGTGCCGTCGCGCGTCATTCCCGTCAGCACCTTTTCATACGGGTCCACTTCGCGCACGTACCATACGCGCGTCAACAGCACGCCGCGGTCCGTCGTGGCGATCATTTTTTCGAGCGGCGTGTCGCCGCCACCCACCACCAGGTTCATCGGCGCTTCGCCCCACTCGTTGGGCAGCGCCAGGCCGTGGCCGGTTGGTTTGGCCTTCATTTTCTTTGCCGTGGCGCGTGAATACACCAGGCGCTTGGGCACGCCCGCCTCCACCAGTTGCACGCGCTGGCGCGGCAGGCCTTCGCCGTCAAACGGCGCGCCGCTCTGCAGCGGGTTGTAGACGTCGTCCCAGATGTGCACTCCCGCGCCCATCACCTGCTTGCCGATCCGTTCGTTGAAGCACGAGCGATGGTCCTGAACGGCCGTGCCCGCAAAGTCGTAGAACAGGAAGCCGACGAGGTCGAGCACCGCAGCCGGCTCCAGAATCACCGTGTAGCGGCCGGGCTCAATCTCCCGCGGCTGGCGCGAGAGTGTGGCCTTTTCCATGGCGCGCTCGGCGAGCGCGTGCGGGTCGAGCACGCGCAGGTCGGGCGACGTAGCCTTGGCCCAGCCGGAGGAATCGCCATCCATCGCCGTGATGGAGAAGTTCGCGTGCGTCTGCGTGTGATGCGCAAAGAGGCCGCGCGAATTCGCCAGCGCCAGCGCGCTCGCCCCCGTGGAGAAGACTCCTGCGGCCGTGTGTCCTTCACGCTGCGACGTCTTGCAAACCGCCGTCACCACGCGCGCGCGGTCGGCCGGGGAAGCCGCAGCTGTAGCTTCGAAATAGCGCCGCACCGGCGCGGCGCCACCGCGCGGCTGTGGTCCAGGCATGGGCAGAAGCCCGGGGTTCTTGGGCTGGTGGCGGGCCAGCGTAAATGCCGCGCTTACGGCGCGGCGGAGCGAGTCGTCGTCGTTCTTGTTGGTGGTGGCGCGCGCCGTGCGCCCTTCCACAACGGCGCGTATGGAAATTACCAGCCCCTCCTCAGCCACGTGCTGGTGGATCGTATTGTTCGCGAAGCGTGTGAGGGCGTCCGACTGCGCTTCGATAGTTACTTCCGTCTCGTCCGCTTCGCTGAGGGCCAGAACACGGGCGGCAATACGCCGCAATTCAGCCTGCGCGGGCAGGCCCTCGCCCGCGGCTGCCTCGCCCGCAACCCGTCGCCGTTGCGCCTTGTGCCGCGCCTTCATTTCGAGAACGCCACTCCCATACGCACATTGCGGAACCGCGCGGGCGCCGCTCCGTGGCCCGTGCCCATCACCTGCTGCGGCTGGCCTTTTCCGCAATTGGGCGTGCCCCACAGCGTCCATTCATTGGGCCCGCAGATGGCATCGCAGGAATTCCAGAACTCTGTGGTGATGCCGCTGTAACTGGGATTTTTCAGCATGCGCACGCGCTTGCCGCCCTTGATTTCCCAGCCGATTTCCGTAGAAAACTGAAAATGGTAGCGGTGGTCGTCAATCGACCAGGAGCGGTTCGTCTCCATCCAGATGCCGTTTTCCGTATCGGCCACGAGTTCGTCCGAGCGCCACGTGCCGGGGAGCAGGCTCACGTTGGTCATGCGGATCATAGGCAGGCGGTTCCAGCTTTCGGCGCGCACCGTGCCGCCCGAGCGCTCCTCGCCCACGAGTGCGGCGGTCTCGCGGCTGGAAAGGTAGCCGGTGAACAGGCCGTTCGTGATGATCGGCGTGGAGCGTGCAGGCACTCCTTCGTCGTCGTAGCCGAACGTGCCGAGGCCGGAGCCGTGCGAGAGCTGGGCATCCGCCACCACGTTCACAATGGCCGAGCCGTAGCGCAGCGTGCGCAACTTCTCGAGCGTCAGAAAACTCATGCCCGCGAAATTCGCTTCCATGCCCAGCACGCGGTCGAGCTCGATGGGGTGGCCGACGGATTCGTGGATTTGCAGGCCCAACTGGGCGCTGTCGAGCAGCAGCGTGCGCGTCCCCTCCGGGCACTGCGCGGCGCTGTGCAGCGCCACGGCTTCTTCCGCCGTTCGTTGCGCGTGTCCCACGAGGTCGAACGACTCGACGAGCTCGTAGCCCGCCAGCATGTGCTGGCCG